>JAOUHV010000089.1 GCA_029884425.1 Gammaproteobacteria bacterium | reverse complement strand
CACATCGACACCCTGGCGCGCTATGCCGATGCGCACACCATCGTTTACCAGCGCTGCAACGATAAACTCGATCCGCATTTCGATGGTCTGTCGAAAATGGAAGTCGAACTACGCGCGCTGCGTGACGTTAACGGCAATCCGTACAAGCTGGTACCCCTGCCCTGGCCGGCGCCCAAGTTTGACGAAGACGATGGCCGTCGCCTGCCCGCAACCTACGCCAATTTCCTGATCATCAACGACGCCGTTTTGCTGCCAACCTACAATGATGAATTCACTGATCTGGAAGCCAGGCGCGCCATGGAAATCGCTTTTCCCAACCATGAAATCGTCTGCATTGATTGCAGCGAAATCATCAAACAAAATGGCAGCCTGCACTGTTTGACCATGCAACTGCCCCAGGGAGTGCTGCCCGCATGAGCATTTTGAAAGTCGGTTTCATTCAACAAAGCTGTACCGCCAACAAAGCCGAGAATCTGGCCAAGACCATTCAGGGCATTGAGCTTGCCGCCAGCCAGGGCGCAAAGTTGGTGATCCTGCAGGAACTGCACGCCTCACTTTATTTTTGCCAAACCGAAGATGTGGACCAGTTTGATCTGGCCGAACCCATCCCCGGCCCCACCAGCGACCAACTGGCCGATGTCGCTGCACGCCTGGGCATAGTGCTGGTCAGTTCATTGTTTGAAAAACGCGCCACCGGCCTGTACCACAACACGGCAGTGGTGTTTGAAAAAGATGGTCGCATCGCTGGCAAATACCGCAAGATGCACATCCCCGATGATCCGGGTTTTTACGAGAAGTTTTATTTCACGCCGGGCGATCTGGGCTTCACGCCGATTCAGACATCCGTCGGCAAGCTGGGCGTGCTGGTCTGCTGGGATCAGTGGTACCCCGAAGCGGCGCGTCTGATGGCCATGGCCGGCGCCGAGTTGCTGATCTACCCCACAGCCATCGGCTGGAATCCTGCGGATGAGCAAAGCGAGCAAGACCGTCAGCGCGAAGCCTGGATCACCGTGCAGCGCGGCCACGCCGTCGCCAACGGCCTGCCAGTCATCTCCGTCAATCGCGTTGGTCACGAGGGAGATCCTTCCGGCCAATCCGAAGGCATTGAGTTCTGGGGCAGCAGCTTTGTCGCTGGTCCGCAGGGCGAATTCCTCTGCATGGAATCCATGGATCAGGAAGTGGTGCGCATCATCGACATCGACATGGGCCGCAGCGAACACGTGCGCCGCATCTGGCCGTTCCTGCGCGATCGTCGCATTGACGACTACGACAATCTGACGCGTCGTTATATCGACTAAATAAAAATGCCCGCATCAAGTGGGCATTGCCATATCGACAAAACAAAAAATGCCCGCTTAATGCGGGCATTTTTTTGGGAATACTTCAGGCAGATTCTATCCGGGAATAACTCGGACAGTACGACGCCCCAATTCAGTCGGCGTACAGAGATACGAAACCTGCTGACCCGTAGTCAACATCTTGAAGCCCTCGGCTTCGATACTGGGATAAAACACGGCGACATCACCCGTGCCATCATGGCTACGAATCATGCCATAGCCCTTGTTACCACTAAACCACTTTACGGTACCCGTTTTCATAGTCTGGTGGACCCTCCTGCGGTCTCGGTTTTTGAACGAATCGTAGAACTGCAAACGGGAGTCTACCCCCCGTTTGTTACCACAACATTACGTCAGGAGAATTGAGCCTACGCAACTTCGCCCAGGATGGCAAGCGATGCCGTCCTATAGCCCCAGCCGATCACCGCTCATCAGCGTCACCACACCCAAGACAACAAAAATCAACGCCGCCGTTGCGTGTACCCAGCGAATCGGAATTCGGGTGGCGATACGATCACCAAAAAACACCACCGGCGCATTCGCCAGCATCATCCCCAGCGTGGTTCCCAACACGACCAGCAACAAGTCCGGATATTGCGCCGCCAGGGCAACCGTAGCGATTTGAGTTTTGTCTCCGATTTCCACTAGGAAAAACAACACCACTGTTGTGATGAAAACGCCAAAGCGCGCAGCCTCGGTCTTGGTTTCTTCGTCGATTTTGTCCGGCACCATGATCCAGGCAGCCATGGCTATGAAGGAAATACCCAGAATCCAACGCAAGGTATCTGGCGTAAACCAGGTGGTAATCCAAGCACCCAGCGCACCCGCCAGACCGTGATTGGCCAGGGTCGCAACCAGAATACCGAGAACAATAGGGATGGGCTTGCGAAAACGCGCCGCAAGCAGAAGTGCTAAAAGTTGGGTTTTATCGCCGATTTCGGCAAGAGCAACAACACCGGTAGAAACGAGAAGAGCTTCCATCAAATACTCCCTGGCCGGAACAAGACTTGACCACACCGTCCCCGGCCAGATGCGGAGCAGCATGATCAAAGGTCTTGCCAAGCTAAAAAGCCGCCTGCGCCATGGTTAAAAACCAAGTGTGTTGACGCAAGCCCCGACACCTTACTGTGCCAGTCAGCTACTCCCCAATGACGGAGCGAATTCTACCGAAACAATTTCCCCATGTACACCCCTGCTCCCCACCCCGCATGAACACTGGAGTTGTTCAGTAAATTGTACAACTGACCGACAACCATTCCACTTGTACAACTCATGGGACAACGGGAGAAATTGTCATGCGTATTATTTCTTTCAGCGAGGCCAGAAATTCCCTAAAAACCGTTCTGGATCAAGTCGTTGAAGATGTCAGTTGCACCGTCATCACGCGCCGGGACAGT
>JAOUHV010000088.1 GCA_029884425.1 Gammaproteobacteria bacterium | reverse complement strand
CGGGTTCTCAATTCGGGACTGAGGAAGACGAGAAAAGACAGCCCCATTCGGGGCTGTCTGCAAGTGCATGGATTAGGCGCGACGCCCTGGACTATTGATATAGGCAGCCAGTTGCTGGCTTTCCTGGTTCATGCGCATTAGGTTGGTGTGGGTAATGCGGAACAGGGCACGCATCACCTTGTAGACCAGCTTGGGATGGCTATCTAACAGTTTCTCAAAAGTGTTGGGTTCAAGGGTGTAGACAACGGCGCTACCGACGGCCTGCAAGGATGCCTTACGCGGTGTGCGATCAACAAACGCACGCGTGCCCGCACATTCCCCTGGGCTCATGATGTAAACGGTTTTGTCCTCGCCAGCGTTAACTTCATTGCTGACGGCCAGTTTTCCTTCAATCAGCAGAAATAGCGTATTGGCACTGCCTTTTTCCCGGGTTGCGTATTCGCGATCGCTCAAGTGCACAACCTGCATAGCGTTAGCCAAGATCTGGCATTCGCCGTGTTCCAGTTCCTGGCCTAATGCCGAGTTTGCGATGCGCTGCGGATCTGCGGTGGTGGCCATGATGCATTCTCCCCTATCGTATTGAAATAATTTTTCGCTTTAAGCCTAGTAATATCAAATAACTAGCTTGGATGAAACGTTTTTTTGCTTTCCCTGATCTTTTGGCGAGCAGCAATTTATTGTGCCAGGGGGGCAGCCAGGAAATAGCTGCCAGTGGTGGAGCGGGGAAGAATGTCGTGTTACTTGAGAAATAAAATTGTTCATAACGATAAAAATATATATTTACTGTGTTTCGGGGTAACGCCTGATTTTTGGAGTATATTTTGCCCATCTTTAGATTGATGAGGCAGGTTGCTGTATGCGTTTGGTTTCATTTGACTCGTTCCGGACCTTGGGATTTGAGGGGTTGGAGTACGTCAAACCGGAATTGATGCACCGTCACCTCGATTTGTTACGCGAAGCGGACTGGGTGCTGTACCCCGAATATTGGCAGGTGAACAGTCTTGTCTACGGACTGGGGGCGAGAGTTTTTCCGAGCCTTGCCAGTTACCACCTGGGACACAATAAAATAGAAATGACGCGCTATTTTCAGCTCGTTGCGCCCGCGAATATACCCGATACCTTGATACTGCCCAATACTCCCGCCGGACAGCAGGAAGTGCTGGATTATTTTCCATTTCCATTTGTGGCCAAAAAAGCCAAAAGTTCGCGTGGTGAAGGGGTTTATCTGATTCAGAGTCGTCGGCAGTTCGAAGAGTATTGTGCCGAGGTTGACGTTTTATATGCACAGGAATTTTTGCCCATCGATCGAGATTTACGGCTGGTAGTGATTGGCGAAAAGGTCGTTGGGGGCTACTGGCGGGTCAGATCAGATGGTGGATTTCATAACAACGTCGCCCAAGGTGGTGAAATAGTGATGGGGTTGTTGCCAGAGGCTGCGGTAACGCTAGTAGAGCGGCTGGCTAGGCAGGCAGGCATCAATCACGCCGGGTTTGACATCGCGATGGTTGGCAATTATCCGTTTGTGTTTGAATTTAATCGCTTGTTTGGCAACCAGGGGGTATCTGAGTTAGGTCTGGACCTGCCCAAATTGATCATGGAATATTTGTCGCGGCAAACACCGAGACACCCACCTGTCGCGACCGATCAGCAGCTCGCATAATCCGTGGAGATTGGCATTTTTCATTCTTCTTGGCGGATATAACTCGTGTTTTGTTAATTTTTAGCTTTCTATGTAAATAAATCAGGCGCTGCCGTCGATAGTCTCTTTACCCATAACAGGCTAAAGGGTATTGGGTGCTATGAAAGACAAGGAGATCATCCCCACCGACAAAGAAATTGTCATGCGGGAGAATGACTTTATCGTTTCCAAAACTGACCTCAAAGGTCGGATTACCTATGGAAATCGGATTTTCCAGGAGTTTTCCCGCTATAGCGAGGCGGAGCTCCTGGGTAGTCAGCACAACATCATTCGTCATCCTGACATGCCCAGGGCCGCATTCCAGTTGGCTTGGGATACCATCAAAGCAGGTAATGAATTTTTTGGCTATGTGAAGAACATGGCCAAGGACGGTTCTTTCTATTGGGTGTTCACCCATATCACACCTTCCTATGACCTGAATGGTCAGATGATCGGTTATTTGTCCGTGCGTCGTAAGCCTCGTATGGATTCGGTCAAAATTGTTGAAGGTCTGTATAAACAGATGCTGGCGCTGGAAAAAAATGCTGGTTCGAAAAATGCCATAGCGGTTTCGACCAAGTTCCTGCTGGATTTTTTGGAAGAAAAAAGGACGGGTTATGATGAACTTATCCTCGCTCTTCAGGGCTAGTAGTCTGCCATTGGCACTGGTCGCGTCGCTGTCGGCGATGGGCTACTTTTTATGGTCGTATGGCTTTGACCTAGTTGTTTTATCATTATTTTTACTAACGATTGTTTTGATGCTTGTTGGTATGTTGGCAGGCAAAAAAGAAGATGAGACCTTGCTCAATCAACTAAAACAAGTGACTACTGAGGTTGGTCGGGGACAGATGAATAATCGTGTTGTTCATATTGGTCGCGATGACAAGCTGGGTGAAGTTGCCTGGCAAGTGAATGACATGCTCGACCAGTTGGAAACGTTTTTCCGTGAAGTGAAAGCGTCATTTTATCATGTCAGCCAGGGGCGTTATTTCCGTCGGCCGATTTCTTCGGGGCTGCATGGCGACTTCAAAAAAGTCATTGAGCAAATTGATGACTCACTGGGTTTGATTATTGATAACCAGCGGAACAGTGGAAAATATCGTTTGTTGAGTGACCTTGGTCATCGTAACTCAGAAAATTTGCTGCGTGATTTGACTCGTACACAATTGGAATTGACTGCGGTCAATAATCAGGTTGAAGGTGTAAAGGAAATTGCCCAGGGAACGGCAGAGCGTGCGCAATCCAGCCAGCAACAAGTAGGTAATGTTATTTCCAATCTCGCCAAGTTATCGGACATGGCCGATAGTCTGGATGCATCCGTCATTGCCTTGAAAGAGCGGGCG
>JAOUHV010000087.1 GCA_029884425.1 Gammaproteobacteria bacterium | reverse complement strand
GTTGGTGAAATGATTCAGCCCGAGCAGGTATTTTTGGCCGTGGCGCCGGTGGATATGCGCTGGGGAATAGACCGCTTATCGTTGCTGATTCAGCAAACAGACGGGCGCTCACCCTGCGATGGCACCGCCTATGGTTTTACCAACCGCAACCACACACGCATCAAGTTGCTGGTGTGGGATGGTACGGGTGTCTGGCTGTGTCATCGCCGCTTGCACAAAGGGCGGTTCCGCTGGCCTGTGCCGGGCGAATCGCTCTATCGCATGAGCGCCGAACAGTGGCACTGGCTCACTACCGGAATAGATTGGCAGAGGCTGTGTGCAACACCGCCGTTGCAATGGCGGGTTTAGTATAAAAATACTGCATATTTTTACCAATTTATGCTACATTTTTAGTGCGTTACAGGATGGCCTGACGTATAATTAACCCCATGAATTCACTGGGTAAAACAGCTCGTTCATCTGCTTCTCCAGCCCCGGCTGGCAACGTTCCACCATCCCCAATTCAGTCCCATGATGCCGACATTATCCGGCTCACCGAACTCGTCAATTCACAGCAATTAACCATCCACTCCCAGGACATCAAGATTCAAGCCTTGGTGCAGGAAGTGGCCTACCTGCGCCGCATGCGCTATGGCGCCAAGTCTGAAGCGATGAGCGCGGAACAGCGGCAATTGTTCGAGGACGACATTGTGCAGGATATGGCAGCCGTCGAAGCCGAACTCAAATTGCCACCCACCCCTGTCACGCCCAGAAGCCGCGCCGGACGCCAGGCATTGCCCGAACACTTGCTGCGTGTCGAAGTGCGCCATGAACCGGAATCCTGCACCTGCGCCGCCTGCCAAGCCAACCTGATCAAGATTGGCGAAGATGTCAGCGAGCAACTGGATATCGAACCGGCACGCTTCTTCGTCATCCGCCATATTCGCCCACAGTATGCCTGCCGTCAGTGCGAAACCGTCACCGCCGCACCCGTCGCACCTGCGGTTATCGATGGCTCGCTGGCCGCACCCGGCTTGTTGGCCTGGGTCGCCACCAGCAAGTATCTGGATCACTTGCCGCTGTACCGGCTGGAACAGATCGCCGCTCGGCAACAGGTTAGCCTGTCACGCAGCACCATGAGCGAATGGATAGGCCGCATGGGCTTTGCCCTGCAACCCCTGGCAGATCGCCTGATGGAGATGCTCAAGGAGCGGCAGGTGCTGCATGCCGACGAAACCCCGGTCAAGCAACTGGATCCCGGAGCGGGCAAGACAAAACGGGCTTACCTGTGGAGTTACCGCAGCAACGATCTGGATACCGGCCCGCCGATTGTGGTGTTCGATTACCAGAGCAGCCGCTCGGGCCAGCATGCGCGGGACTTCCTGCATGCTTGGCAGGGTCATCTTATGGTGGATGATTACGCCGGATACAAGAAGCTGTTTGCCAGCGATGGGCAAGCTGTCACCGAGTTGGGCTGCTGGGCGCATGCGCGGCGCAAGTTCTTCGACCTTCAGGCGAATGGTGTCCATCAACAAGCTGCGGAAGCTTTAAGGCGCATCGCCATACTCTACGCCGTTGAAGAAGCGGCTCGCGCAATGGAACATGCAAACCGAGCACTGCATCGTCAGCAAAACAGTTTGCCGATTCTGGCGGAGATGCATGACTGGCTGATCCGTTTACGGACATCTACTGCGGATGGCAGCGGGCTGGCGCGCGCCATCGATTACACGCTCAATCGTTGGGCGAGTCTGGTTCGCTATGCGCAAACCGGCAATCTGCCCATCGACAACAACCCGGTGGAAAATGCGATCCGCCCCATTGCGATTGGAAAAAAGAATTGGTTATTTGCCGGCAGTGAACGTGCGGGCAAACGGGCAGCTGCCATACAAAGCCTGTTCGCTACCGCGAAGCTCAATGGCATCGAACCTTCTGCATGGCTGAAAGATACGCTGGAGAAATTACCCGTCTGGAGCATGCGAAGAATTGATGAGCTGTTGCCGATCAAACCGACTGCACAAATTACATCAGTTTGATAGATGGGGCGGCTGGACGCTTACGATCAAACCAATGGCACAAATTCCATCAGTTTGATAGATGGGGCGGCTGCACGCTTACTTTGGAAATCCAAAAACAAATAAAAAAGCCGGATAAATCCGGCTTTTTTGTGATGATACAAATATTATTTATTCGTTTGTATCTTCGACAATTTCAACATCTGCTGGCCTGTCCATCAGTTCGATCAATGCCATAGGCGCATTGTCACCTTTACGGAAACCGAACTTTAAAATGCGTGAATAACCACCATTACGTGTAGCATACCGTGGTCCCAACTCATCAAAAAGTTTAGTTACTATTTCACGGTCACGAAGGCGTGCAAAAGCCAAGCGACGGTTAGCCAAAGTTGGATTCTTGCCCAATGTCAAAATTGGCTCAGCTACACGACGCAATTCTTTAGCTTTTGGTAAAGTAGTTTTGATTGCTTCATGGCGCAGCAATGAAACAGTCATGTTGCGCAGCATAGCCAAACGGTGACTACTAGTGCGGTTTAATTTTCTTAGTCCGAGACGATGACGCATAATTACCCTTTCTTACTGCTCAACTGGCGCAGGCCAGTTTTCTAATTTCATTCCAAGTGAAAGACCATGTTCAGCCAAGACCTGCTTGATTTCGTTTAACGACTTGCGACCAAGATTTGGCGTACGCAACAAATCAGATTCATGATGCTGAATAAGATCACCTATGTAATGTATGCTTTGTGCCTTGAGGCAGTTAGAAGAACGTGGAGTTAACTCCAAGTCATCTACAGGGCGCAATAACAATGGATCGATCTTCGGGGCTTGAGGTTTCTCTACCGGAGTAGGTGTACCTTCAAGTTCTGCAAATACCAAGAACTGATCAACCAGTATGCGAGCTGCAAAACGAATTGCCTCTTCAGGATCAATTGCGCTGTTGGTTTCAATATCCAAAACCAGCTTGTCTAGATCGGTACGCTGTTCGACGCGCGCACTTTCAACGGCGTAACTAACACGGAATATAGGGCTAAATGAAGCATCCAGTGCGATATGACCTACAGGACGTGTCATGCCAGGAACCTGGCGTGATATAGCAGATACATAGCCACGGCCTTTTTCTACTTTTATT
>JAOUHV010000086.1 GCA_029884425.1 Gammaproteobacteria bacterium | reverse complement strand
CCCGGGATGCACCACCAGACCCGCCGGTTTGTTGATCACCAGCACCGATTCGTCTTCAAACACGACATTCAGCGGAATAGGCTGGGCATCCCAGCGCTCCTTGGGCAAACTGTCCAGCGCCGCTTCTTCGGCAAACACGATTTGTTCACCCCCAAGGACTTTCTCCTTGGCCTTGGCCACCCGGCCATCAATCGTGATCAGTCCTTTTTTCAGCCAGTCCTGCAATCGACTGCGGGAATAATCGGGAAACAGCTCGGCCAATACCTGGTCAACCCGTTTGCCCACCGCCGAATACGGCACCATTTGCTGTAAAGTTTGCTCAGACATCTTTTTTACACGTACTCATTCAAAACCAAGTGGAACAGTTTATACTATGAAGCCATTCCACCGAAGTTAAACCAGCGCAAACATGCATAAACATCTATTTTCCGTGCTGCTGCTAGCGGTGCTTTTAGCGGGCTGCGCCTCAACGCCCGATGACGAACTTGACGATGCCGACGCGGATAAAACCGCCGCCATCCTGTACAACGAGGCCAATGACTCGCTGCACGCTGGTGACTACGAAACGGCCATCTCCCGTCTGGAATCCCTCGAGGCCCGCTTTCCATTTGGCCGTTACGCCCAGCAGGCACAGCTGGATATCGCTTACGCCTACTACAAATACGACGAACCGGATTCTGCGGTTTCGGCACTGGATCGCTTCATCAAACTGTATCCACGCCATCCGCGAGTGGACTATGCCTACTACCTGCGAGGTCTGGTGAAATTTGAACAAGGCCGTGGGGTATTCGACAACTTACCCGGCCAGGATCCGGCCAAGCGCGATCCCGGCGCCGCCAAGCAGGCATTCCAGTTCTTCGATGATCTGGTTAGTCATTACCCCAACAGCATTTACGCTGCAGACGCGGTGGAGCGCATGCGTTACCTGCGCAACAGCTTGGCGCGCTATGAAATTTATGTGGGCGAATATTATTTCCGTCGCGGAGCCTATCTGGCCGCCGCCAATCGCGGCAAACAAGTGCTGGAATACTTCGGCACCACGCCGTCAGTGCCCGATGCGCTGGTGTTAATGATCAAGAGTTACGAGAAACTACAACTGCCCGATCTGGCGGCCGACGCCCAGCGCGTACTGAAGAAGAATTTCCCCAAACACAAAACCGAACTGGCGGCACTCCAATAATTTAAACCACGCAGGAGATAGACATGTGGGATTTTTTTACTACCGTTCGCAACCGTCATTCGATACGCAAATATCAAACGGATATGCCGGTGGAAAAAGAAAAACTGCATGCCATCCTGGAAATGGCTTGCGCCGCTCCCAGTGCCGGTGATCTGCAAGCCTATCGCATTCTGGTCGTCACCGATGCGCCAACCCGCCTGAAAATAAGCAACATCGCCAGTCAGCAGAGTTTCATCAACGAAGCGCCTGTCTGCCTGGTTTTCTGCGCCGAACCGGCACGCTCTGCTGCCAAATTCGGTCAACGCGGCCAAGACCTGTACGCACTGCAGGACGCCACCATTGCCGCCGCCTACGCACAACTGGCCGTGGTTGCCGCCGGTTTGGGAGCCACCTGGATTGGTTATTTTGACGAAGCCCCACTGCGCGCCTGCCTCAACATTGGCGACAATCTGCAACCCGTAGCAATGTTGAGCGTAGGCTATCCTGCCGAACTTCCCAGTGATTCACCACGTCGCGTCTTGAGCGACATCGTCGACTACCGTTAAATTCCCCGGATTCGATCTGTGGAGTGGTTAGGGATGTGAGTTAACCTGCCGCGTGGATTAGCTCGTTTTCGTCTTCAAACTGTTCACGAATCCGCGCGAATTCAGTAGCAAGCTGTTCAAATAAATCAACAATCGCCGGATCAAATTGCCCGCCGCGCCCCTCCAGAATGATGGCGCAACTTTTTTCGTGACTAAAACCATCCTTGTAGCTGCGCTTTGAGCGCAGCGCATCGTAAACATCGGCAATCGCCACGATTCTGGCCGCCAAAGGAATTTGTTCGCCTTGCAGACCATTGGGGTAACCCGTGCCATCCCAGCGTTCATGATGACTTTCGGCGATTTCGATACCCATGCGAATAAAACCATTCCCTGGATGTAATCGATCAACTTCCTTGAGGGTGTCCGCGCCAATCGACGTATGCCGCCGCATCTGCACCCATTCTTCTGGCGTCAGCTTGCCCGGTTTAAGCAAAACATCATCGGGCACTCCCACTTTACCGATATCATGCAGCGGACTGGCGGCAAAAATATTATCAACGAATTGCTGATCAATAACGTCCGCATACGCTGGCAACAATGACATTTGTGACGCCAGCAAATGACAGTAGGCGCGCAAGCGTTCCAGATGCGCGCCGGTTTCAGGATCTTTGGATTCGGCCAGCTTGGACATTGCCAGTATCGCCGCATGGTGGGCAGACACAATTTCTTCCACCTGTTGCTCGACCTGAACAGACAGCTGCTGGTTATGCTGTTCCATCATCAACAGATAACTGGCCTGCTGATCCTGCAGACGTTTTTTCTCAATGCTCGAACGAACTCTGGCCTGTAGCAACACCTGATTGATCGGCTTATCCAGATAATCATCGGCGCCCAGTTCAATGCAGCGAACCACCTTGTCCATATCACCCATTGCGGATACAACAATCACTGGCACACGACGCAATGCTTCGTCATCTGCCATGTACTTCAGCGTCGCCAAACCATCCATGCGCGGCATTTGCAGGTCCAACAGAACCAGATCAAACGACGACTTCTTTAGCTGCTGCACCGCATCCAGACCGTCCACCGCAAACGCCAACTGATATTTTCCCGCCAACCCCAATGCCAATAACTCCCGATTGGTTTCCACGTCATCGACGATCAAAATGCGCGCTTCGGCCAAGAGATTTGTCATAGGCAATTGCTTCACACCCAGAGTTTTTACGTGGTTGTGACTTGTTGTCGGCACAAGGTAAAAGAACTAAAAGGCAAAAAAAACAACTCCCCCTATAAAAATGGGGGAGTCTAGATTGACTGTTTAATTGTTGCGCAATCGGATGATGACATCAACACTATCGATCCGGGTGCCTTCCGGCAGCTGACTGGGCGTCAACGGAGGTAAATCCTGATTGATATCAATCAGTTCACCCGAGTCTTCGTTATAGAAGTGCTGATGCGGAGTTACCTTGGTGTCGTAATACACCTTGGTGGGATCGACCACGCGCTCCTTCACCAACCCCTTGCGGGCAAACAATCCCAACGTATTGTAAATGGTCGCCTTGGATACGCGGTAGCCATG
>JAOUHV010000085.1 GCA_029884425.1 Gammaproteobacteria bacterium | reverse complement strand
GATAGTGTGGCAGCTGCCATGTGAAAGTAGGTTATCGCCAGGCTTCTATACCCAAACCGCCCCTGTCTTACGACAGGGGCGGTTTTCTTTGTGCGGGCGGAAAAATGGCAACGATTCAACGCCGGCTGTTTTGCCGTTATCTCCGGGCAAATTGCCCCCATTTCAATAACCCTGCGCAATCCTTGGCGTAAACTGCGATAATCACGCTTTCTCAAATCCAGCCGAAACAGGACACCTACCGTTGAGCCAGACCGCCTTTTCCTCGCTTGAACTACATGCCGATTTGCTCAGCAATCTTGACTCGCTGGGCTATACCGAGATGACCCCCATACAGGCGCAGAGCCTGCCGGCCATATTGGCCAATCGCGATGTGATTGCTCAGGCCAAAACCGGCTCGGGCAAGACCGCGGCGTTCAGTTTGGGGATGTTGCAGAAATTGAACGTGAAGCAGTTTCGGATTCAATCGCTGGTGCTGTGTCCTACCCGTGAACTGGCCGATCAGGTCGCGGCAGAAATTCGCAAACTGGCGCGCAGCATCCATAACATCAAAGTGCTCACGCTGTGTGGCGGCGCGCCGTTTGGGCCGCAGGCTGGATCACTGGAACATGGTGCGCATATCGTGGTGGGAACACCGGGGCGGATTGAAGATCATCTGACGCGCGGCACGCTGAGTCTGGATGACTTGAACATGCTAGTGCTGGACGAAGCCGATCGTATGCTGGAAATGGGTTTTCAGGCGGCGCTGGATGCCATTATTGCCAAGGTTCCCGCATCACGCCAGACGCTGTTGTTCAGCGCGACATTCCCTGCGCAAATCAAAGCCATTGCCGATCACGTGATGACGCAGCCATTGATGGTCAGCGTTGCCGAAACCCATGATGAGGCGACCATTGAGCAGCATTTTTATAGCGTCGAAGGCAACGAACAACGGATGATGGCGCTGCGATTGTTGCTGCAACAATTTCGTCCGGCGTCATCGGTGGTGTTCTGCAACACCAAAAAAGAATGTCAGGACATTGCCGACATGCTGCGCGCCCAAGGCATGAGCGCATTGGCGCTGCACGGCGATCTGGAACAGCGCGACCGTGATCAAGTGCTGGTGCGGTTTGCCAACAAGAGTGTGGCGATTTTGGTCGCGACCGATGTGGCGGCCAGAGGGCTGGATGTGGAATCGCTGGACCTGGTAATCAATTTTCATTTGGCGCACGATCCAGAAACACATATTCACCGCATTGGCCGCACTGGTCGCGCCGGCAAAAAAGGCGTGGCCTGTTCGCTGATCAGTGAAAAAGAAAGCTACAAAGTTGCGCGCTTGAGCGATCATTTGGGACAACCCATCAACGGTGAAGCGTTGCCGGATAAAAGCGTGCTAACGCGTGAACCGTTGCGCGCAGAAATGGTGACGCTGCAAATTGATGGTGGCAAAAAACAAAAAATTCGCGCCGGCGATATTCTCGGCGCACTCACCAATGGCGACGGCATTGAAGGCGCGCAAATTGGCAAAATCCATTTGTACGACAACTGGTGTTTTGTTGCCGTCGCCAACAAGGTGGCCAAGCTGGCGATGAACAAAATCAGTCAGGGCAAAATCAAAGGCAAATCATTTCGCGCGCGATTGTTGCCGGGCTGATTGCCGTGTCGCCAATGCGCAGTGCATAAAAAAACGGCCCCACGTTGTTGGGGCCGTTTTGCATTTGGGCGAGTCGAATTGCGCGCTTAACCTTGGCTGGGTTTTGGTCTGGGCTTGTTCGCCGGTCTGCGTGCGGCCGGTTTGCCATTGCCTGGTTTTGCTGGACTGCGTTTTTTGTAATGCTCGCTGCCGGATTTCGCCGGGCCAGCGGGTTTGTTGCCGGGATTAGGTTTGCGCGGTTTGTTGGTGGCCTGATTGCCGTCGAATTCTTTTTTCACCTTTGGTTTTTTCGGTTTTTTTGGCCCACCAGGACGCGGCGCAGTGGCTGGCACAGTTTGGGTTGGAACAAAATTCGGCTCGGTTTTACGCGGCAAACGCTGCTGAATCAAGGTCTCGATATCGCGCAGCAGTACCGCTTCATCGGCGCTCACCAGCGAGATAGCTGCGCCATCGGCACCGGCACGTCCGGTGCGACCAATGCGATGCACATAATCCGCAGGGACGTTGGGCAAATCAAAATTGACCACGTGTGGTAATTGATCAATGTCGATACCGCGCGCGGCGATATCGGTGGCCACCAGCACGCGCACGTCACCGGCTTTGAATTGCGCGAGTGCCTTGGTGCGCGCGCCCTGGCTTTTGTTGCCATGAATCGCGGCGGCGGTGATTCCATCGGTCACCAGTTGTTCGCTCAATTTATTCGCGCCACGTTTGGTACGGGTAAACACCAGCACCTGTTGCCAGTTTTCGCGCTTGATCAAATGACTGAGCAGTGCGGGCTTGCGCTTCTGATCCACTTCATAAATGCTTTGCTCGACAGTTTTGGCGGCGGCATTGCGTGGGCTGGCTTCGATTTGCACCGGGTTGTGCAACAGACCTTCGGCCAGGCTGCGAATTTCGTTGGAGAACGTGGCAGAGAACAACAGGTTCTGCCGCTGCTTGGGCAACAGGGCGAGAATTTTTTTCACGTCGCGAATAAAGCCCATGTCCAGCATGCGATCGGCTTCATCCAGCACCAGAATTTCCAACTGGGTAAACTTCACCGCGTTTTGTTCATACAAATCCATCAAGCGTCCTGGGGTGGCAACCAGCACATCGACGCCGGGGCGCAGCTTCATCATTTGCGGATTAATTTTTACCCCGCCAAACACCACCGCAGAACGCAACGGCAAATATTTTCCATAGGTCGCGACACTTTCTGCGACCTGGGCAGCCAACTCGCGCGTGGGGGTCAGCACCAATGCGCGCACGGTGTTGGCCTTAAGTTTTCTTTCGCCGGACAAACGCTGCAAAATGGGCAAGGTAAAGCCAGCGGTTTTGCCGGTGCCGGTTTGCGCTGCAGCCATGACATCGCGCTTGTCCAAAATGGCAGGAATGGCTTGCTGCTGAACAGGGGACGGCGTGTTGTAGCCCTTGTCGCTAATGGCGCGTAGCAATTCGTCGGATAAGCCTAGTTGGGCAAAGTTCATGGTGTACGCTCTTATAAAGGAAGAAATATCGTTAGGTGATAACGGGTTACGGCCAAACGAGGAAAAACTCTAGTTGCAGGCCTGATCCGAGGGAGTGGTGACGCTACTAGCAGTGGTCTACGATTGTGCCGCATTCTACCTGAATAGCCGCTGTGGCAACAGTCCGGCGGCGCCGGCCCCCTGTCCCCCCAGCCGTTTAATGACGGCATTTTGAAATCATGGTATAAAAATCATACAAAATAACTGTTTAAAAGACACCCAATCAACGGTGCATGCAGGTGATCATTTCAGTTTTCCTCTATTGCCCAGGCGGGACGCCTGCGGATCGGTGAGGGCCGGATGGTGCGCGACGGTGTTGGCGGTGCGTTGTTGTGAACAGGGAAGTGGGGGCTCTTTCAACTCTGCCCTGTGATTAGAATAGTTACCGTAGGGTGCGCTGTGCGTTTGTGTAGTGGTCTAATAAAACCGGACACCATTTTAGGTGGTAAAATTGCCACCCTGAACGAGGTGTTCCATGAAAAAACAGCGTCGAACCTTTACGACAGAATTTAAGCA
>JAOUHV010000084.1 GCA_029884425.1 Gammaproteobacteria bacterium | reverse complement strand
GCACTGAATCCCTGCGTATTGGCCTGGTCACTCAGCCAGACTTCATAGCCGCTGGCAAACGCCGAGGTTGCTGACAGGCCAAAAGAAAAACAAAGTGCCGCAGTAACGCGGTGTAACTTGAATATGCGACTTCTCATAATCACTCCCTGAACAAAAATACCAATGATTGAACAGCCAGGACCTGCGCTGAATGGTGTAAAGGGATGATTATTGCGACGCAGCCAGTGTGCGGCAAGTAAATGATTCATCGTTGAAACAAAAATATCGACAAAAAGTGTTTTTTGTCATGTCAGTGTGGTTTTTGCGATTCATTCATAGATATTGCTCGACAGACAATTTGTGTCGAATAGGTGGTTATGTATGAGGCAAATATTGTTGAATGCGGGTGGGGAAATGAATAGTGCGGGCCCCTACTTGGTGCCCGCACTGGTGCGTGGCTATTCGTTTTCCGAAATAGCTTTACGCAACTTGATGGCTGCTGTGCGTTTGGCGCGCATTTTGATGTTGATCAGCTCAACACCAATCGAGAACGCCATTGCGAAGTACAGGTAGCCTTTGGGCACGTGGAAGTCCACGGACTCTGCAACCAGCACCATGCCGACCATGATCAAAAAGCTGAGTGCGAGGATTTTGATCGTCGGGTGTGCATCGACAAACTCGCCGATGGGCTTGGCGGCGACCATCATGATCATCACCGAAATCACGATCGCAATGACCATGACGGAAACATGATCAACCAGGCCCACTGCCGTGATGACCGAATCCAGCGAGAACACGATGTCGATGATGGCAATTTGCGCCAGAATCGCACCGAAGGTAGCTGCCTTGCTGGTGGTTTGACCCGCTTCTTCTTCGCCTTCCAGGCTGTTGCTGATTTCAGACACGCTCTTCCACAGCAGGAACAAGCCGCCAAACAGCAGGATCAGGTCGCGTCCGGAGATTTCCTCGCCAAAGATGGTAAACATGGGGTCTTTCAGGCCCATGACCCATGCCAGCGAGAACAGCAGCAAAATACGCGTACCCATGGCCAGACCCAAGCCGAGCCGGCGCGCCAGGTCGCGTTTTTCTGGAGGCAGTCGGCCGACCAGAATGCTGATGAAAATAATGTTGTCGATACCCAGGACAATTTCCAGGGCAGTCAGGGTTGCCAGGGCAACCCACACTTGTGGATCGGATAACCATTCCATAATTGCTTTGCTCTCTCAGTTTGGGAGGTTTTTCAAGAACAGGAAAACTGCGCGTATCATACTTGAAGTATGGCGGTTTCGTATCCGCCCCGGACGGGGAAATTTTTTATGCGGAAGACTTGAACTTTTCTAAAAAACATAATTCGGCTGCCAGTCGGCTATTGCAGGCTGGCCTTGGCGGCGAGGTGCTTGTTTTCGTCGATGACGCCAAACAGAAAATCAATATTCGGATGCTTGCCGGGATTGTCCCTGGCGTCCTGGACGTGTTCGCAGAACAGCTCGATGGCTTTTTGTGCCGCCTTGGGGGTCATGCCGCCGAAGTCGGTGGTGACTTTGTAGTAAACACGCAGTGATCCCTGTTTGCCGGGTTTGTTTTCGATGGTCCAGACCGCTTCGGGTTTGGCGCCGTCGAACAGTTCCAGTTTGGCGATGTTGTCGATGCTGGGCAGGGTGGCCAGTACGTCTTTGAAGTTGCTCATTGATCTCTCCGGTTAAAAAGTTTCGCGATTGCCTGCGGATTGGATGCAAAGTAGAGGTGCAGGTAAGAGGCGTGCAGATTGTTCACGCGATACACCGCTTCTCCCTCTTTGCCGTCGCGCTGGCGAATGCAATGGGTGATAGGTTGAATTTCGATGTCTGAATGTGAGTGGTGAAACGTGTGGCCGCGCAGTTCACCTTCGGCCAGCTCGACGCGCTGCATGCCCAGGCCGGCGACTTTGTCGGTGAGCTGTGCCTTGCCGGGCAGAATGCCAAGCATCGCGGCGCGATTGCCGTGTTTATCCTGCAATTCATCCAGCAAATACAGCATGCCGCCGCACTCGGCGACGATGGGTTTGGCGGCAGCATGATGCTGTTTGATGGCGGCTATCATTGACGTGTTGTCGCTGAGTTTTTGCAAATGCAGTTCGGGATAACCGCCGGGTAGCCATAGCGCATCGCATGCGGGTAATTGCGCATCATCGAGCGGCGAAAAAAAGTGCAGCTCTGCGCCCATTTTTTCCAGTAGTTCAATGTTGGCCGGATAGATAAACGCAAACGCGGTGTCACGAGCGATGGCGATTTTTTTACCTGCCAGCAGTGGTCCAATGTTGTCGATTTTTGCGTGTTTGAATTCCACCGCAGCAGGCAGCTCGGTGACTCCGGCTTGTGCCAGCAGCGAGGCTGCGAGCTCGAGTTTTTGTTCCAGGTTTTCGATTTCATCGGCCTGTACCAGGCCCAGATGGCGATCGGGCAAACCTATGTCGCGATTGCGTGGTACCGCGCCGAAAAATTTCATGCCGGCAGGCAGACTGTTGGCGACCAGATTGGCGTGGTTGTGGCTGGCAACGCGGTTGGCGATGACGCCGGCGAAGGGCAGTTCGGGACGATAGTTGGCTAGCCCAAGGGCGATGGCGCCGAAGGTTTGCGCCATGGAGCTGGCATCAATCACCGCCAGCACCGGCACGCCAAAAGTGATGGCCAGATCGGCGCTGGAAGGTGTGCCGTCATGCAGGCCCATGCCGCACTCAATGATGATCAAGTCTGCGGTTTCGGCGGCGTCAAACAGCAGTTGCTTGCAGGCTTGCTCGCCCACCATCCACAGATCCAGCGAATACACCGGCTGGCCGGAGGCGCGCTGGTGAATCATCGGGTCGAGAAAATCAGGGCCGGCCTTGAATACCCGCACTACCCGTCCCTGATTGCGGTGATAACGCGCCAGCGCAGCCGTCAGGGTGGTCTTGCCCTGATTGGAGGCGGGGGCAGCAATTAGCACAGCGGGGCAGTGGCGCGAACTCATGGTGGTCTCAGTTTTTTGCGAGGGCGTAGTTTACCAGTGCATGGGGTAGAATGCCTGCATGCGAGTAGAAAGCCCCGAATCCACCGCCCCGTTGCGTACCGGTTTTACCACCGGTGCCTGCGCGACGGCGTGTGCGCTGGCGGCGGCGCGCTTGCTGTTGGGCGGTGAGTCGACCGAGGTGGTCACGATTATCTTGCCCAAGGGACAGCAACCGGAGTTTTCGCTGCACGCCTGCGAGTTACAAGGCGACCGTGGCTACGCGGCTACCATCAAGGATGCCGGCGATGACCCGGATGTGACCCACGGTGCGCTGGTGCAGGTGTGGGTGGAATTGATTCCCGCAGGCATTGAATTTATGGCCGGAGCGGGGGTGGGGATGGTGACCCGCGCGGGCCTGCCTATTCCTCCGGGTGAGCCAGCCATCAATCCGGTGCCGCGCAACATGATCAACGAGCATCTACAGGATCTGGCCGCCGCCAGTGGTTACGGCGGCGGATTTCGCGTCACCATTGGCGTGGAAAACGGTGCCGAGCTGGCGACCAAGACCATGAACCCCCGCCTGGGCATCGTCGGTGGCTTGTCCATTCTGGGGACGACCGGCATCGTTCGACCTTTTTCCTGCTCTGCCTACATTGCCTCCATCCATCAGGCGATGGACGTGGCCAAAGCCAATGGCATTAATCACATCGCTGCTTGTACCGGCAACAGCAGTGAAATTGCTGCCCGCAAACTCTATGGTTTACCGGACATGGCACTGATAGAAATGGGGGATTTTGTTGGCGCGGTCCTAAAATATTTGAAAAAAACGCCGTTCCAGAGGGTGAGTCTGG
>JAOUHV010000083.1 GCA_029884425.1 Gammaproteobacteria bacterium | reverse complement strand
ATCCGCCAACAATGGCAGCCCATCCTGACCCTGGCAGGCCAAGCCATGCCGCAGTCCATGCCGCTGCTGGACGACGGCGATCGCCCGCAGGTCATCGAACTATGGGCCCAAACCTATCAGCACGCCCGCCCCCAGGAGCGCATCGGCCTGGCGGTTTTCTCTTACCTGCTCAACACCCACGAATACGCCCTGCAATTGCTGGCAGACAACGATTACCAGCAACGCATCAAAGCCGTTCGAATTCTGGGCTACATGCGCGACGAATCCGTCTGGCCGAAAATCAGTGAACTTGCGCGCGGCGACGACACCGAAATTTCCCTCACCGCGTTCGCCGCCATGACCAGCATCAACGAAGGCCGCGCCATCGAAGAATGCCTGGACTTAATCGCCTCACGCGAAAGCTGGCCGATTGAGCGACTGAAAGGGATTTTGGAAGAAGCGTTGGGGGAGGAGCTGGTGTAGATCGCCAATGGAATTACCCCGGAAATTTTGTACAAGGCACAAAAATCACACTTGGCACATCCAAACAACGGTTCTATCAATTCTGTTATCATCACACCTTGCGGAGCGAAAAAATAATCTGTTTTTCGCCTAACGTCCGCACCGATTACACTGTAAAAAAAGATGATTGAGTCGCCCTCGCTCCGCAACAAACCGGTCAACACTCCATCGTTTTTCTGAGCAAGAGGAAAAACCTTCCATGAATAATTTTCGGCGCTCTCTCTTTTTTCCCTTGCTAATCATCATTTCCGGATGCGCCGGCGGGCCACACAGTCTGTCGCATCAACACCAGCCAAGCGACAGCAAGATCCCACAACAGGCGATCACGTTTGCTGATTATCTAACTGCCACACACCAGCATATCGCTAGCCATAACGTGCTCCAGCGCAGTGAACAGCAAATACATGTCATCGCACCGTTTGAAATGAAAAGCAACGATTTCACAAACTGTCGACCTGACGAAAAGGTCGGCCTGCTGATGATCCACGGTCTGACCGACACCCCGTTCATGATGCGCGACCTGGCCCAATCCATTATCAACAACAATCGCTGCGTGTTGGCACGAAGCATTGTGCTTCCAGGCCATGCCACTGTACCCGGCGACCTGCTGGAAGTGCGTTACGAGGACTGGATAAATGCCACCCGCTATGGCGTGAAAAGCCTCGATGACACCGGCATCACTCAGCTATTTATTGCCGGCTTCTCAACTGGCGGGGCATTGGCACTGAATCACGCCATGCACACTCCATCTCATCAGAATCCAAAGATAAAAGGCTTGTTACTGTTTTCACCGGCCATTCACATCAACTCGCGTTTGGGTTTCATCACCAACTGGCACTATCTGGTCAGTTGGGCTGATCCCAAGAGAGCATGGCTCGATATTCTCGATGACAAGGACTTCGCCAAATACGAATCCTTTCCAAAAAATGCCGCCGACCAAATACATCTGCTGACGACACAAAATCTCAACCCGACAAATAGCAGACAAGTTGGCGTTCCAATTTTTGTCGTCGTCAGCAAGGATGACGATACGGTTCTCACAAACGCCACGCTTGATTTTTTTGAGCACCAAACCAACAACAAAAGTCAGCTGCTATTCTATCGCCGCGATGCCGACAATAACGATTGCCATTTCACTCCGGCCGCACGAGCCTGTACCCGCAGCAGCATCTATCCGGCAATGAATGTCATCAGTTTTTCACACACCGCCATTCCTGTAGCTAGATCCAATACCCACTACGGCCCTGAAGGCGACTACAAAAACTGCTACCACTATCTGTTGGACAAAAAAACCGTTGAGTACAAGCAGTGCATGTCGGACGACGCAACTCAGTTTGTCTGGGGAGAAAAAAGCCTGTACCCAAAACAAAGCGACAAACCTATTCGCAGAATTACGTTCAATCCGGACTTTGACTACATGACCCAGCTAATGAATCGCTTTATTCACAGCAATAGGTAGAAGAAAAATTTCTGCCACCCTAGCCACGGCAATTGAACAGCAACCGAAATCGCGATAAGTAGGGTATGCCTCGCTGGCGATTTCTCAAGTTTTTGTCGAAAAAATTTACAACGACTTGATCCTCATAAAATCAACAACATGTAATCACATTGAAAATAAAACAAAAAAATTTTTTGGCATAGGCAATGCCTACAGCGAACCACTAGCTCTCACTAGTCCATAGATATTTTTTCAGGAAGGAAAAAACATGAAAACTCTCAGTAGCTTCTTAGTGATTCCCATGTTGGCAATTGGTCTTTTCACCTCAACCCATGCCACAGCATCTTCAAATGTTGCCCAGGGCAAAACTGTCACCCTAACTGACGGAACTTTTTTCACCGGCGGCTGGGGCGGCGGTGCAGTAGTTGACCCGATGACCGTCGTGGACGGCGTGTTCCTACCCAAACAGACCCCATGGGATCAAGGAGCCGTGTGGTGGGATGATCACGATGGCGTCGCCAATCACATCGAAATTGATCTTGGCGGGACATTTGTCATTGAGAGTTTCGTTGTCCAGGCAGATGATAACGACGCCTACAATTTGGAATATCGCGATTTGATCTCAGGTGATTGGATACTGGCATGGGCTGTTCCCAACTACGATGATCGCGGTTGGGGTATGTTAACTCGTCCCGATGTCAACAACGACGCAACGGTTTACACTCTGGCATCCAGCATCACTACCGATGCATTGCGTATTAGCGGCAACATGGACAGTGGTGACCGCTACTTCTCCGTCTCTGAAGTCCAAGCTTACGGCTACGCCGCTGAAGTTCCTGCACCGGCAGCACTGATTCTATTTGCTGCGGGCCTTTTGGGGATGTCGCTCACCCGAAGAAAAGCTGCCTAAGCATTTGGCCAACAAAGCCCGCAATCGCGGGCTTTGTTGATTTTGGCAGCGCCAAATATTGCGTTATTTGATCTCATTCGCCGCCGGCAAATCAGCGAATACACTGCGATTCAGCCAGGAAAAAATATCCTTGGTCATCGCACTTGGACCAACCACTTTCAGATCACCGTTCTTTACTGCCTGGCGATAGGAGGCATCGCCCATCCACAGATCGATCATTGTCTTGATTGCACAGGTAAAATAAACATCCACTTCTTTTCCAGGATCTTTGACACAAACGTCGATTTCGTTATTTTTTGCAATCAACCACCAATCCGGCATATCGTTGATATCGGTGAATTTAAAGCGAATAACAGTTTCGTTACCAATCAGCTTGTCGAATTGAACGCTGCGCTGCAAATAGAGCAATAACAATTCCGGATCGTAGTCGTTATCGCTCATGTTATTTCTGGCCCAACGCATTCCCCAATCACCCAACAATTTCATCACTGGCAATAGTTCCTTGCATGCTTGCGTGGGAAAATATTCATATCCCATCTGTGCTGGAATTTTTTTCTTGGCCACCAGCCCGCTCTCAACCAGATAATTCAACCGCTTGGTCAGGATGGTCGGAGAAATAAGACTCAGTCCACGCTGCAATTCATTAAAACGGGTCGCCCCCATCAGCAACTCACGAATAATCAGGATGGTCCATTTTTCGCCAATGATCTCGGATGCCTTGGCAATGGGACAGAATTGGCCGTATTCCACGATTAACACCTGCTTTCGTTGGCAAAATTTGCGTTTATTGACACAACTGCGCTCATTGTAGCGAGTTACTACAGATTGTGTAGTTAGATTCTACAGTTCAGCAAGTATCTGTTTCAACGCCTTCCCCCCTAGACTTTTCCCTGTAGGCACCCCGTGCCCAACCAACCTTCCAACATTGAGGAAAAACCATGAATC
>JAOUHV010000082.1 GCA_029884425.1 Gammaproteobacteria bacterium | reverse complement strand
GCTTTCATCCCTGGCCGCATTTTCTGCGGCTAGGGTCTTGATGAAGTGGTCACGCGCTGGTGATCGTCTAAGCATGATTATTCCTTTCTGCTAATGCTTACGCATTCCAGGCGGCGCCGCCCCAGTAAGTGATGTTTTCAACAGCGCAGCACAGGCCCAGGTCTTCGATGACAAAGGCTTCGTTTACACTTTGGAAGTCTTCGATACGGTCGCGCTTTGGATTGTCGATAATCATCCGACGGCGGCTGCCTGTCTGTGAGTAAATAGACAGATTCGAGTCCATCGAATTACCAATGCGGGTAATCATTAGCGAACGGGAGGGGAAATTCGGTACTTCTACCACGGGCAGGCCACCAACACGCTTGTTTGAGAACAGAATATCCAGGGCGGTGGCTTCGGTTGGCGTTCCGGCATGGGTCTTAACCATGGGGATATATTTATCGTCAACCAGGTCTGCGCCGGCAATAACTACCAGCTCATTGTCTCTGGCATACCATGGTTGCAGCAAATTTCCGCGCATGTCCAAGACCAGTTCATCCAGGTTTTGGTAGTCGCTACCGGCCTGGGTTCCCACCTGAACTTTGCCAGCATTGGCGCCCTGAGTTTGGAAGCGTGCTGCCGCCTCGGTGCGTAGTTTTTGCAACCAGCCGATATTGACGTCCTGCAGCAGCGGGTTTGCAACACGATTAGTGGTTGCCGCTGCGCTGGTGCCGTTAAATCCTACGGTCAAACGATCGCGGCCTTGTTGTTTCAAAATGGCATCACGAACCAGGGTCTGAAAGTTTTTGTGCTTGGCCCACGCGTCCAGAATGTTGTAGCGCAAGTGGGTGTCGTAGTTTGTTTGTTTGCACTCATAACCGTGAGGATCAATGCCGGCAATGTCACGAGTTTCACGGTCTGAAACGGTAGTGTCTGTTCTGCCTGCAATAGAACTGGCTGCGCCAATGCCCAGCTTTTCGCCTTTCAGATCATCGACAGGTTGCATGTTGACGAATTGCAAAAACTCGCTACTTTGCTGAATTTGTTCTTCCATGACCTGTTCTACCGATGGCGTTGCGGCGAATTTTTCGCTTACGTTTTCCACGCCGTTTAGTTCGGCAATCCGTTTTAACATGGCGTTGAAGGCTAGGCGGGTTGAATGTTTCATAAGTTCGTTGCTCCTGGTGTCTGTTCAGTGTTTTTCGGTGTTCCGGTTGCTCGCTGAAAATGCGGCCTAGCAGTTGGTTTGATCGTAATCGCTATTCCCACCTGAAGCCTTGCCGCGCTGCCCGCCTTCTGGTGTTTTTGATAGCGTTTCTTTCAGGCCATTGTGATCTGCTAAAAGCGAGGAGTATTGATTGGCGAGGTCATTGAATTTTGTGGTGAGTTCGGAAAATTTGCTTGCCATGTCGTCGTGTGCGTCCAAATTGTCACGCTGGCTTTCGGCGATAAGCTGCACGCTGGATTCGATGCCGCTGAAGCGTTCGTCATCGCTTTTTGTTCTGCGCTTGAATAGTTCAGCGATTGTTGAAAAAAATTGCGCGCCTTTGCTTTCTGATTTTTCCGGTGATTCTGCTTGATTGAACGCACTGAACAATTCGGTGGCGTTTACTTCCTCTGAATCGAACTTGATAAATTCTTGTTTATTGGTCGCTGAAAAAGCAAGAATTTCAGTTCCTCGTGACGCTGGGCTGTCGGTAGCGGCAATTCCAGCAAAGTATGTTTTGCCAGTGCCACAAAAGTTTTTAATGATTTCTACTGATGAAAAAATCTTTTGCTTTGCGTCGTTCAGCAGCTTCATTCCTGGTAGTGCGTCGCCTGTCACAAAAAAACCATACTTCCCATCCAGGGCCGTTCCGTCGTTGATAATCTCGGCTTTAACTTCGGTAATGTCGCCAAGAGCGTCGCCATATCCACCAGCAAAAAAACCACGGTAGTGTTCTGGCCAGATTCGTGCGCCAAAAACCTTTGGATCATAGGTTTCTGCCATGTCTAGGATGTCGCTCTTGCTTAGTTCTCTGCCGTCGATGGTTTGGCCTTCCACCGCTACGCGTCGAAAAACTTTTGCATTTTTGGTTGCCATGTTTGATACCTTGCTGGTTTTTTGTGGTCGCTCCTAGCGAGGTTCGTGCAAGTCGTCGTTGGATTCAATGTGTTGTTGTTGTAGTCGGCGATTCTACAACACAAGGCAATGTTTTAAGGTTGGATAGCGCAATAACCTTGCAGCATGAGTGATCAAGATAGCGCAAAACGATTAGATGCGAAGTACCTGTTCTGGCAGGGCTTTAAAGTCTCGCATATTTCAAAAAAGCTGAGTATAAACGCGGCCACGATTTATTCATGGAAGCGTCGTGACGAGTGGGACTCTACACCAGAAATTAAAAGGGTGGAATTTTGTATAACCACAAGGTTATCTCGATTGGTCGCAAAGGATGAAAAAACAGAAGGCGACCTTCGCGAAATTGAAATGCTGATAAAGGGCTTGAAAGACACTGCCAGGATTCGTAGTTATGACCAAGCCGGAAACGAAGCCGACCTAAACCCAAACATTAAAAAACGGAATGAAGGAAAAAAGAAAAAACCGGTTAAAAACTACCTGAGTGAAGAACAGGTAGAATCCCTGGTCGATGCCTTCCACGGTTCACTGTTCAAGTACCAGCAGGCATGGAATGAGGCCAGAAAGAAAAGCCGAATTCGCAACATTCTAAAATCTAGGCAAATTGGCGCCACCTGGTATTTTGCACGGGAAGCAATCGTCGACGCTGTTGTTAGCGGTGATAATCAAATATTTCTCTCTGCATCCAAGGCCCAGGCATACATTTTCAAGTTGTATATTCTCGCCTTTGTCAAAGAGGTAACCGGGGTCGAATTGTCCGGTGATCCTATCACGCTATGGAATGGCGCCACGCTTTATTTTCTTGGAACGAATATTAAAACCGCCCAAGGATACCATGGGCACGTTTACATGGATGAATACTTCTGGATAGGACGATTTGAAGAATTTCGCAAAGTGGCCAGTGGAATGGCCATGCACAGACGATGGCGGCAAACCTATTTTTCTACACCGTCGTCTGTTACGCATGAGGCGCACCAATTCTGGACTGGGAAACGCCACAATAAAGGCAAGCCAAAAGAACAGCAGATAAACATCGATGTCAGCCACAAGGCGTTAAAGGCTGGCCGTGTTTGTGAGGATGGCCAGTGGCGCCAGATTGTCACAGTTCTGGATGCTATGGATGGTGGCTGCGACCTGTTTGACCTGGATCAGTTGAAACTTGAATACAGTGATGACGAATTCGCCAATCTGTTAATGTGCGAATTTATCGACGATTCGATCAGTGTTTTTTCTTTGCCTATTTTGATGCGTTGCCAAGTTGATGCCTGGGTTGTTTGGGAAGACATCAAGCCGCTGGCGCCTAGGCCGTTTGGTAATCGCCGAGTTTGGCTTGGTTATGATCCAAGCCGGACACGCGATGATGCGGTGGTTGCGGTTATTGCACCGCCAGTAGTCACTGGTGGAAAGTTTCGGTTGCTTGAAGTCGTATCGATGCGAGGGCTTCCATTCCCAGAGCAGGCTAGAAAAATACGAACATTGGTTGCCGAACGATACAACGTGGAGCGTATTAGCGTTGACATTACCGGCATTGGCTACGGTGTGTTTGACCTGGTGCAAGAGTTTTTCCCGGCTGCCCAGGCGATAAAGTATTCGCCAGAAGTCAAGACAAGGCTGGTGTTGAAGACGCTAAACATTATCAACGGCGGCTTGCTTGAATACGATGCCGGCGATACCACCACCACACAGGCGTTTCTATCGGTGCGCAAAACCATGACGCCAACAGGAAATACGGTGACATATGAGGCTGCACGATCTGAAAACGCCGGTCATGGCGACAATGCTTGGGCAATCATGCATGCCCTGGACAACGAACAATTAAGGTCCATCGATCTTGGTGATGGTGGCGGTAATAACATGAAAGATTCAATTGTGGAGATATTCTAATGCCGGACAACAACGATGTAGGGCAGTCAATCAAAAGCGTAGACGAAATTCAGAT
>JAOUHV010000081.1 GCA_029884425.1 Gammaproteobacteria bacterium | reverse complement strand
ACGCAAAATTTTCCCCGCCGGAAATACTCACTGGCGTTGCGCCGGCACGACGATACACCTCGCCACCCATGTAGCCGGCGATACGCATTTTCATGCCCTTCAGGTCGGCCACAGATTTAATTTCGCGATTAAACCAGCCAGCCATTTGCACCGTGGAATTTCCCACCGCAGCAGGCACCACCCCAAAAGGCTTGTACAATTCCTGCCACAACTCCATGCCACCGCCGTAATACAACCAGGCATTGATCTCCAGGCCGGTCAAACCAAACGGCACACCTCCGAAAAATTGCGCTGCCGGCACTTTACCTGCCCAATACAGCGGCGAGGCATGGCCCATTTGCGCGGTGCCGCGTGATACTGCGTCAAACACTTCAAACGGTGGCACCAACTCACCGGCGGCATACACTTTCACTTCGATGCGGCCACCAGACATGTCGTTAATGGTCTGCGCTAAAAATTCTGCGCCCGTTCCCAGACCCGGAAAATTTTTTGGCCAGGCGGTTACCATTTTCCACTTGATGGATTCTTGCGCGGCATTGGCCGACGTACTCAAGCCCAAAGCGCCGGTTGCGGCCGCGGCCAGACCGGCTGTTTTTAGAAATTTACGTCTTTCCATGATCTATACCTTTCTTGTATTCAGATATGCACGCTCTGAAATGTCGTGCCAGGCAACCACTTGTTTGCGAAACGCGATATAGGAATCAAATACTTTTTTCGACATGGCATCTTTGGCGGCCACATCAGCCACTACGTCATCCGACAATTGCTTCAGACGTTTTAACGCATCCTGCGGCAACGAACGCACATCGACTTTGTGTTTGACCCGCAACGACAGCAACGCCTGATTGTTGCGCGCAGTGTATTCGGCCATCATGTCCTGATTCGCCACCCGGCAAGCCTGCATAACAATTTGCTGCAAATCCTTGGGCAACTTGTTGAAGGATTTCTGGTTGATAAAACATTCCAGCGTGGTGCCTGGCTCATGCCAGCCAGGGTAATAATAGTACTTGGCGGCTTTATACAATCCAAACGCCAAATCGTTGTACGGACCAACCCATTCGGTCGCATCAATCGCACCGGATTTGAGTGCTGTGAAAATTTCTCCACCCGGCAAATTCACCGGCGTGCCGCCAGCCTGACGCAACACTTCACCGCCCAGACCAGGAATGCGCATTTTCAGACCTTTCAGATCGGCAACGGTTTTAATCTCACGATTAAACCAGCCCGCCATCTGCACACCGGTATTGCCTGCGGCGGTCGGTACCAAACCAAAAGGTTTGTACACTTCGCGCCACAATTCCATACCGCCACCATGCGACAACCAGGCGTTCATTTCCAGCGCATTCAAACCAAACGGAACCGATGCAAAAAACTGTGCGGCTTCGGATTTGCCTTTCCAGTAATAGGCCGCGCCGTGCCCCATGTCTGCTGCGCCTTGCGACACCGCATCAAAAATCTCAAATGCCGGCACCAACTCACCCGCACCAAAGACCGTCACGCTCATCCGGCCACCGGACATTTCACCAATCAATTGCGCCAGTGTGTTGGCCGCTGTCCCCAGTCCAGGAAAATTTTTCGGCCAGGTTGTCACCATTTTCCACTTGATCTTGGCCGCTGCATTCGCCGGAGAAGCCACCGCCAGCGATGCTGTCGCCAGTGCACCGGTGCCGATGCTTTTGATGAATTTGCGTCTATCCATTGCGTAAGTCGCCTTCAGAAAAATTCGAGCGTTAAAGTCTACCCTAGCGATTCCGCAGCCGCAAACGAACACGGGCCACATTTGTGGCCCGTGATCCTCGATTCAAAGCAGTGATTTTTACTTGTTGTAATCTGGCTCGGCAGAGACTTTGTGAATACTAATGTCGGCACCCTCAAATTCTTCTTCTTTGCTCAGGCGTAACCCAAACGCCAGCTTCAACGCACCGTACACCAAAAATCCACCGACAAACGCAATAACAATTCCGGTGAGCGTTCCCACCAGCTGCGACATGAAGCTCACGCCCCCCATGCCACCCAACGCCTCACTGCCCAGCACGCCAGCGGCCAGACCGCCCATCGCACCGCACAAACCGTGCAGCGGCCACACGCCCAGCACGTCGTCAATTTTCCATTTGTTCTGCGTCAGCGTAAACGTCCAGACAAACAACGCGCCAGCCACCAAACCGATGGTCAGTGCGCCCAGCGGATGCACCACATCTGAGCCAGCACAAATCGCCACCAAACCCGCCAGCGGACCGTTGTGCACGAAGCCAGGGTCATTACGGCCCATCAGCAGCGCAGCCAGAATGCCGCCCACCATCGCCATCAGCGAGTTAATCGCCACCAGACCGCTGACGCCAGACACGGTTTGCGCTGACATCACGTTAAAACCAAACCAGCCCACGGTCAGAATCCACGCGCCCAGTGCCAAAAATGGAATGCTTGATGGCGGATGCGCATACACCGTCCCGTTTTTGCCATAACGACCACTGCGTGGCCCCAACAGCATCACCGCCGCCAGCGCAATCCAGCCACCCACGGCATGCACCACCACCGAGCCAGCAAAGTCATGGAAGCCTGCGCCGAACGTCGCCTTCAACCAATCCTGATAACCAAAATTGCCGTTCCAGATCATGCCTTCAAAGAACGGGTACACAAAACCCACCAGCACAAAGGTCGCAGCCAGTTGCGGATTAAACTTGGCGCGCTCGGCAATACCGCCGGAAATAATCGCTGGAATCGCCGCAGCAAATGTCAGCAGGAAGAAAAACTTCACCAGGTCATAGCCATTTTTCTCCGCCAGCACCTGCGCACCGGAGAAAAAATCCACTCCATAGGCAATGCTGTAGCCGATGAAAAAATACGCCACGGTCGACATGGCAAAATCGGTAATAATCTTCACCAGAGCATTGACCTGATTTTTTTTGCGCACGGTGCCCACTTCCAAAAAGGCAAAGCCCGCGTGCATGGCCAACACCATGATGGCCCCCATCAAAATAAACAGTACATCGGTACCCGACTGGAACGCATCCATAACAAACCCTCAAATCTGAGTTAGCGCAATTGATCTCCGCAATAGCAGATCACATGCCAACTTTTCTTTCCTACTATATCAACGGGTTAGCTCAAAACGCTTCTGCCAAGAATTATTCTAGCGCACCATAATGGTGCGCATGCTCACCGAGGCACTATTACAGTGCATTGCTGCGCCCAAAAATGGACGGTTGCACCTGGATCGCACATACCTTGACCCCAGCTCAAACCCAAAACGACCTTTCCCAGTAGTACAATGGCAACTGTAGTCACTGCCACGCAAAAACAATCAAACCTTGTGACATCACCTGCCTGCCCTGATAAATTGGCAGCACTAGAAACTTCGAATTCGAATTGATCGCAAAACAACCACTTATAGATCAATCCGATAGGCAGGAACCCTCATGATCAAATGCTGCCTCTCCCGGCTGATGGGAGAACGCAAACTCAAAATCTCCGATGTCGCCCGCGACACCGGCATCAACCGTGGCACCATCACCCGCCTCTACCACGAAACCGCCGTACGCATCGAGCTGGACGCCATGGACACCCTGTGCCGCTATCTGGGGTGTGAGGTCAGCGATCTGTTTGAATATCGGGAACCCTCCGGAAGCTAAACCATGAGCCAAAAGAAACCTTCAAGCCAAGAGATCTCCACCCTCCGCTCGTCGGCTGCCGAATACCTGACCTTTATCGCTGCCAGCGGCCAGGGGGGCGTAGAGGCGGTTTACGCTGACGAAAATATCTGGCTGAGCCAGAAAATGATGGGGCTGCTTTACGACATAGAAACCCACACCATCAACTACCATCTAAAAAAAGTATTTTCAGACTGCGAGTTACAGGAAGATTCAGTTATTCGAAATTTTCGAATAACTGCTGCCGACGGCAAAAGCTACAACACCAAACACTACAACCTCTCCGCCACCATCGCTGTGGGCTACAAGGTCAACTCCGAGCGCGCCGTGCAGTTCCGCAAATGGGCGACCACCATCATTGAAGAGTTCACCATCAAGGGCTACACCATGGATGACGAGCGCCTGAAAAACGGCGGCACCATCCTCACCGATCAATACTTTGAAGAGCAGCTACAGCGCGTTCGGGAAGTCCGCCTTTCCGAACGCAAGTTCTACCAGAAGATAACCGACATCTACGCCACCGCCATCGACTACGACCTGACCGCCCAGGCCACCAAACGCTTTTTCGCCACGGTGCAGAACAAGCTGCACTGGGCCATCCATGGCCAGACGGCGGCGGAGGTCATCTATCATCGCGCCGACGCAGACAAAGACAACATGGGGCTGACCACCTGGAAAGATGCCCCCAATGGAAAGATCCAGAAGTTCGATGTAACTGTGGCCAAAAACTACCTCACCGAACACGAAATGGCGCAACTACAACGGCTGGTTTCCGCCTACTTGGATGTGGCCGAGGATATGGCATTGCGCAAAATCCCCATGACCATGCAAGACTGGGAAACCCGCCTCAACCGCTTTATCGAAGCCACCGACCGCGAGATTCTGCAGGATGCCGGCAAAGTAACCGCCGAAATCGCCAAGGTCCACGCCGAGAGCGAGTTCGAAAAATACCGCATCATCCAAGATCGGCTGTTCGAAAGCGATTTCGACAAAGCCATAAAACAAATAGAAACACAACAAAGACAGACCAAGGACAACAATCCATGAATGGCGAAACCCACAGCCAGATAGCCAACTTCATCTGGGGCATCTGCAACCTGCTGCGCGGCCCCTACAAGCGCAACGAATACCGCAAGGTGATCCTGCCGCTCACCGTGCTGCGCCGCTTCGAGTGCCTGCTGGCCCCCACCCGCCAGGCGGTACTGGAGGAGTTTCAGTCACTCAAAACCAAGCCCGAGCGCGTGCAGCAGGCACGCCTGCAACAGATCACCGGCCACCGCTTTTACAACCTCTCGCGCATGCAGCTCACCCTGTCTGCCGAAGGCATCCACTCACTGCTGGATGACCCCAACAACCTCGGCCCCAACCTCAATAGCTACATCAACGGTTTTTCGCCCAACGTGCGCGCCATCATGGACAAGTTCAAGTTCAGCGAGCAGATCGCGCACATGGCGGAGAAGAATATCCTGTTCGAGGTGATCAAGGCCTTCGCCAAGGTCGATCTCTCGCCAGAGCGAATCGACAACATGCAGATGGGTTACGCCTTCGAAGAGCTGATCCGCATCGGTGCCGAGCAATCCAACGAGGAGGCCGGGGAGCACTTCACCCCGCGCGAGGTGATCAAGCTCATGGTCAACCTGCTGCTGGCCCCGGAAAAAGACCTCAACAAA
>JAOUHV010000080.1 GCA_029884425.1 Gammaproteobacteria bacterium | reverse complement strand
GCGCGGCGGATGTTGTCGGTGGCGATATTGACGGTACGGAAATTTTGATCGTAACCGCGAATGGAGCCGAGTTTTTTCAGGCCAGTTTGTTTGCGTTGTTCGGCCTCGCGCATGATGTTTTGCCACACGTCAGGCTGGTGTTGTTTCCACTGCAAAAAGCCCCAGTGTTCACGCAGCAAGCCGGGCGCAATGTCGGCGGCCATCAGCGCGCCTTCGATCAACAGCGTGCCGGAACCGCACATGGGGTCGAGCAGACTGCCGCCGTCGGCGGCGATGGCTGGCCATTCGGCACGTTGCAAAATGGCGGCGGCGAGATTTTCTTTCAGCGGTGCTGCGGCGCCGTTTTCACGATAGGCGCGTTTGTGCAGTGATTCGCCGGACAAATCCAGGCTGACGGTGGCTTCGTCTTTGCGCAGGTAGACATTGATGCTGATGTCGGGCTGGTCGGTGGCGACCGAAGGTCTGTCGCCGCAGTTGTCGCGGAATTGGTCGACAATGGCGTCTTTGACTTTCAGTGCAGCAAAATGGCTGTGGGTGATTTTGGAATGGCTGACGTTGACGTTGATCGCGAAAGTCTGGTTGACGTCAAAGTGTTCGCTCCAGTCGATGGCGCGAATGCCTTCGTACAGGGCTTCGGGGCTGTCGGCATGAAATTTTGCCAGCACCAGCAGCACGCTGTTGGCGATGCGTGACCACAGGCAGGCACGGTAGGCGTGTTCGATTTCGCCACGAAAATAGGTGCCGGCGCGGGTCTCTTTGACCTCGGGCAGATTTAACTGGCGCAGTTCTTCGCTGAGCAGCGGTTCAAGGTATTTGGCGGTGGTGGCAAAGAACTGGTAGGTCATCGGCTGGTGTCTGATTAATGGCAAAGGGCGCCATTATACACCATGCAGGGGGAGACAGCCGGAATCCTGCCGGACTCCGGCTGACGGAGCTTAGTTGAACAGACCGTCTACGGACAGGTAGCGCTCGCCGGTGTCGTAGCAGAAAGTCAGCACGCGGCTGCCTTCGGGAATGTCAGCCAGTTTCTGTTCCACTGCGGCCAGTGATGCGCCGGAGGAAATGCCGATGAAAATGCCTTCTTCACGCACGCAGCGATTGGCCATGGCAAATGCTTTGGGGTGTTCGACCTTGATTACGCCGTCGAGCATTTCGGTGTTGAGAATGTCAGGCACGAAGCCGGCGCCTATGCCCTGGATGGGGTGCGGGCCTTTTTCGCCACCGCTCAGGACGGGGGAGGCCGCAGGCTCAACAGCGAATACTTTCAGGTTGGGCATTTTGGCTTTCAGAATTTCACCCACGCCGGTGATGTGGCCGCCGGTGCCTACGCCAGTGATCAGGTAGTCCAGACCTTCGGGGAAGTCCTTGAGGATTTCCTGGGCGGTGGTGCGGCGGTGGACTTCAACGTTGGCCTGGTTTTTAAACTGTTGCGGCATCCAGCTGTTGGTTGTCTGGGCGATCAGTTCGTTGGCTTTTTCGATGGCGCCGCCCATGCCTTTTTCCTTGGGGGTCAGTACCAGTTCGGCACCCAGCGCGGCCAGGTAGCGGCGGCGCTCCAGTGACATGGACTCGGGCATGGTCAGAATCAGGCGGTAGCCGCGCGTGGCGCAGACCATGGCCAGACCAATGCCGGTGTTGCCAGAGGTGGGTTCGATGATGGTGGTGTCTTTGTTGATCAGGCCCTTCTGCTCGGCGTCTTCGATCATCGCCAGACCAATGCGGTCCTTGATGCTGCCGCCGGGATTGGCGCGTTCCAGTTTACACCAGACTTCCACGTTTTTATTGAACAGGCGGTTCAGGCGAACGACGGGTGTGTTGCCGATGGTTTGCAGGATGTTGTCGTATTTCATGTTGGCCTCCGTAGATATTCCGATCTTCGATTTTATGATGTTGCAGGATGTTAGCATGCCCGGGGATTGGGCGGACAAAAAAAGCCCCGACAATGCGGGGCTTTTTGACGCTGGCCTAGGTGGCAATGACCACCCGTAGCGCATCCAGCCGCAGTTTGGCCGAGTCCATCGACTGACGGATGGCGTGCAGCTGATGCTGGAAGAACTGCACTTCGTCGTCGCGCACGTTGGGGTTGACCTGACGCAATGCCTGCAGACGATCCAGTTCGGTCTGGAAGGTCTCGGTGGCTTTGTGCGAGGCCTCGCTGATCAACGCGGTGGAGTGCTTTTCCGCGACTTTTTCCGTGCGTGCAATCAATGCGCGCAGTGGTTCGATTTGCGAACGCACGATCTTGCGCGCGGTGTCCTTGTCGACGGCGATGGCGTTGAAACTGATGTCATCGACGCTGATGTTGGCGCTGTGCTCGCGACCGTTTTGATCCATCAACACGCGGACAAAACGCTGCGGCAGATATTTGCTCGATTGCAGTTCGGGCGAGGGTGCGGGATCGAGGCAGTACAGCGCTTCGATCAGCAAGGTGCCGGGCGCCAGGCCAGCGCGTTTGATCGCGGTGAGCGCGGTGTTGCCCTGTTCCTGGGTGCTGACCATGTCGATGACGCCGGCGACCAGCGGGTGTTCCCAGGTGATGAAGTGCATGTCTTCATTGGCCAGGGCGGTGACGCGGTCGTAGGTGATGGTCATGCCGTCTTCGTCCAGCTCGGGGAAGGCTGACTGCATGTACTCGTTAGGTCGCAGAATCTGCGCCTGACTGGAGTGTGGTTCGGTATCGACGCCGTAGCAGTCGAACACGGTTTCCAGGTATTCCTCCAGGTCGGGATTGATGTCTTGCTGTTTGCACAGAGCCACCAGTTGCGCGGCGACTTCCGGGCGACAGGAATTGTATTCCAGCAGACGATCGCGACCTTTTTGCAGTGCCTCGTTGAGCTGATTGTGCAGCAACGTGGTGGTGGCGATGAGTGCGTCCAGATCGTCCAGACCTTCATCCAGTTGGTGCAGCGCCTCAACCAGGCTGTCCTTGACCTGCTGGAACACGCTGTGGCCGGCAGGACAGGTTTGCTGGAAGGCGTTCAGGCCGTCGTGATACCAGCGCTGCATGATGGCCTGGGCGCTGTTCTGCAAGTAGGGCACGTGAATGTTGATGGTACGCGTCTGGCCGATACGGTCCAAACGACCAATGCGCTGTTCCAGCAAGTCGGGATTCAGCGGCAGATCGAACAACACCAGATGATGAGCAAACTGGAAGTTGCGGCCTTCGGAGCCAATTTCGGAACAGATCAGCACCTGGGTGCCGTATTCCTGATCAGCAAAGAAGGCGGCGGCGCGGTCGCGTTCAATGATGCTCATGCCTTCATGGAACACGGCGGCATGGATGCCGGTCTTGGTGCGCAGTACGTCGGCCAGGTCCAGCGCGGTATCGGCACTGGCGGTGATGACCAGTACTTTTTTCGGTTTGAGCTCGGACAGCTTGCCGGTGAGCCAGTTGACGCGCGGGTCCAGTTGGCTCCAGTGCGGCTGGTCGGGTTTGTCCACCGCCTGATAGAGCAGTTCAGGGCAAAGCAGCAGGCGCGGCTCGGACAGCGCGGTATGCTGGAACTCGGCCAGGTAATCGGCATAAGCCGCAGGCAGCGGCAGCGGATAGCTGTGCACTTCGCGGCCAGGGAAGCCTTTGACCGCAGAACGGGTGTTACGGTAGAGCACCCGGCCTGTGCCGTGGCGATCGAGCAGGTGCTCGACCAGTTTTTTGCTGGCCTGTTTGCGCTCAAGATCGTCCGCCTGGGGATCTTGCAGTACATCGAAGTAGGCTTGGTTGTCGCCTTCGTCACCCAGGGTTTGTTGCAGCGTGGCGAGGGCCTCGCGGCTGGGCTCGTTGGACAGCAGTTGTTCGACGGCCTGGGCGACAGGTTCGTAGGCTTGTTCTTCGGCGACGAATTTGTCGAAATCAGGGAAGCGGGCCGGGTCGAGCAGGCGCAGCCGTGCAAAGTGACCGGCCTTGCCCAGTTGCTCGGGCGTGGCGGTCAGCAGTAGTACGCCTTTGGTCTGTTGCGCCAGGCGCTCGACGATTTGATATTCAAAGCTGGGCTCTTCCGGTGACCAGTGCAGGTGGTGCGCTTCGTCAACGATCAGCAGATCCCAGTTGCCTGCCAGCGCTTGTTTGATGCGCGGCGGGTTGTCGAGGAAAAACTCCATGCTGCACAGCACCAGCTGTTCAGTGTGGAATGGATTGTCGTTGTCGTTGCTTTCTTCGGCGGCCATGCAGCGTTCTTCGTTGAACAACGAAAAGCGCAGGTTGAAGCGACGACGCATTTCCACCAGCCACTGGTGGCACAGGCTTTCAGGCACCAGGATCAGCACCCGCTTGGCGTGCTCGGTAATCAACTGGCGGTGCAGGATCATGCCTGCTTCGATGGTTTTGCCCAGACCAACTTCGTCGGCCAGCAAAACGCGCGGCGCATAGCGGCTGGCGACTTCGTGGGCGATGTAAAGCTGGTGTGGAATCAGGCTGGTGCGGGCGCCGCTCAGGCCCAGCAGGGCCGATTCGGACAATTGCGTCAAGCGTTTGAGGGTTTCGTAGCGCAGGTCAAACCACTTGGTGCTGTCGATCTGGCCGCTGAACAAACGATCGGTCGGGCGGTTGAGCTGGATAAAGTTGTCCAGTTGACCTTCTTCAAGCGTTGCCGCGCTGCCGTTGTCGCGCATGCCGTGGTACACCAGCAAGCCTTTGTGTTCCTCGACGCGCAAGACTTTCATCGTCCAGCCTTCATGACTGGTCGCAGTGTCGCCGGGGCCAAAATTAACGCGGGTCAGTGGTGCGGTGTCCTGTGCGTAGGTTCGGGTTTCACCGGTGGCCAGGAAAACGATAGTAACGCTACGGTGGTCAACGGTAAGGACGGTTCCAAGTCCCATTTGTAGCTCAGCATTGCTAATCCAGCGCTGGCCGGGAATAAATTTCTGCACGCAGCCTAACCTCAAGGGTGAAAAAATGGGCGAATCTTAGAGTATTTGACGGAAAAAATCTGCTGAAAAAGCATGCTGTCAGTGAATATTGCCCTGCGGCGACACCTGGCTGATCAATGAAAATAGCGGCTTGGGAGGCGGCAACAAGTTGTGTACACTCGGCTTTTTGATCAGCGGCGAGGGGGATGGCGTGCGAATGTTGGGCAAATGGGGTTTGGGCGTGGCGGGGCTGTTGTTGGCTGGTTGCGGCGGTGGCGATAATTCGCAGGAGCTGTCGGTGGCGGACAAACTGTTCAAGCTGGGCCATATGAATGGCTGTATCGAGTGTCACCGCATTTCTGCCACGGTGGTTGGGCCGTCCTGGGACGCGATTAATGAGCGCTACAAGGATGAGGATGCTGCCAACCTCAAAGCCATGTTGATCCAAAGCGTCACCTACGGCAGTCAGGGCAAATGGCACACCTGGAAAGGTGGCGCGGGCATGCCGGCGATGGAAAAGCGTGTGTCCAAAGAGCACATCGAACAGTTGGTGGACTACATTATCGCGCTGCGACCAGCCAAAACTGCGACCACTGACGCCGCTCAAGTTAAAGAATAACTTCAAAGACTGGCTATTTTGCCGCGCTTGGGTTATGATTCGCCGCCCCTAGACCATGGGGCTTGCGTTTCTGACCTGTCTTGAGCAATTTCTCTTACATTTCCTGGTTAGCAAACGTGTTTCGCGACAGCGCACTGCTGCGTGAATGACTAACCTCGGCGATGTGTTCGATCTTTACTTTGATCAAACCATGTACGATTTTATTTTCTGATTTCCGTCATTTGATGGGAGAGGTAACTAGTTTGTCTTTTGAAAACCTGAATCTTAATGCCGACATTAAGAAAGCGTTG
>JAOUHV010000079.1 GCA_029884425.1 Gammaproteobacteria bacterium | reverse complement strand
ATAACAGGCTGATTCCTCCCAAGAGTTCATATCGACGGGGGAGTTTGGCACCTCGATGTCGGCTCATCACATCCTGGGGCTGTAGCCGGTCCCAAGGGTATGGCTGTTCGCCATTTAAAGTGGTACGCGAGCTGGGTTTAGAACGTCGTGAGACAGTTCGGTCCCTATCTGCCGTGGGCGTTTGAGATTTGAGAGGAGCTGCTCCTAGTACGAGAGGACCGGAGTGGACGTATCTCTGGTGTTCCGGTTGTCACGCCAGTGGCATTGCCGGGTAGCTATATACGGACGGGATAACCGCTGAAAGCATCTAAGCGGGAAGCCCCCCTCAAGATGAGATCTCACTGGACTTTAAGTCCCTAAAGGGTCGTCGAAGACTACGACGTTGATAGGCGCGGTGTGGAAGTGCAGTAATGCATGTAGCTAACGCGTACTAATTGCCCGTGAGGCTTGACCATATAACACCCAAACAGTTTGCCATGCAGACGGGGTGTTCGGAATTACACTGAGCGTAACACGCCCTTTATATATCAGCATCGAATTGTACAAGTTTTGCCTGGCGACCATAGCGAGTGGGAACCACCTGATCCCATCCCGAACTCAGAAGTGAAACTGCTTTGCGCCGATGATAGTGTGGCAGCTGCCATGTGAAAGTAGGTTATCGCCAGGCTTCTATACCCAAACCGCCCCTGTCTTACGACAGGGGCGGTTTTCTTTGTGGGGCGAAAAAATGGGAAGAAGTCCTCGCCCAATCTGTGGTGAACTTTGGCTCGCTTGCGGATTGGACCGTTTTTGTTTGACGAGCAAATAAAACAGTCTCACTATTCACCGTATTTATCCTGTCTCGATGTTCAATCTGATGCCTAATCTCGCGTTTTGTCGTGCAAATTTGATTTGCTGAAACCGGATAACTTGGTGTTATAGCAGAATAAGTGATACGTTTTAGGTGCATTTGATGCCATGACTTAGACGCAATAACAAAAATATATTCCAGAGGATGGTTGTCGATGGCTGATGAACAAGACTTGATGAGCAAATTGGCTCGAGTCCGGCAGGCGTTTGGCAAGCAGTTGCCGGCGAAAGTTGATGAGTTGCAGCAATTGTGGGCGCGGGTTTATCAGGCTCAAGATGACCGGGAGCTGCTACAGGAATTTCATCGTCAAGTGCATACCCTCGTAGGCTCTGCGGGAACGTTTGGGGTCTACTCTGTATCTGATACTGCACGCTTGCTTGAGCAAATTATTTCCCAACAACTTAATTCGGCCAATGAGGGTTGGGATCAGTATCGTCTGGATCAGGTTAATCAAATTCTGCACTCGGTGGTACAGCAAACGCGTCTTTGGCAGATACAGTCTGATGCCGGGGATTTTAAACGGCACCGTTTACAGGATGCGGCGGCGGTCGTGGATGGCTGGAATAATTTATTGGTGCTGGTGGATGAAGACCGCAATCAGTTGGTGCTGACTGCCTCCATTCTTGCTGATTCCGGTTATCGAACAGTTTCGTTTAACCGTTTTGAAGATGTTGATTTTGCCAGTTTGCCTCAGACTCCAGGGGCGCTGATTGTGCACAAAACCTGGCGGGGAGCGCCGTCTACTTTTGTTGCGCAAATGCAATCGTTGAAAGAGCGCTGTCAGACGGATATTCCTCTGGTACTTATTTCTAATCGTGATGATGTTGAACTTCGCCTGGCTGCAGTTTTGGCCCGAATGGGAACAACGCGTTTTTTTGCTACTCCCGTGAATTATGAAAAATTAGCACGCTCCCTGGATGGTTTGACGCGAAAAAATGTCAGTGCACCGTATCGGGTGTTGATCGTCGATGATGATGTCTCCGTCGCGGGCTATTATGCCGCGATTCTGGGAGGCGAAGGCATAAGTGTTCAGATCTGTAATGATCCGCTGAAGGCGATAGCGCAGATGGATCGTTTTACACCGGATCTGGTATTGCTGGATGTGTATATGCCGGTCTGTTCTGGATTGGAGTTGGCCGCGATAATTCGCCAGGATGATGCGTGGGCGCAAACACCTATCGTGTTTATTTCAGGCGAAACAGATTTGGGGCGGCAGTTGGCGGCAATGAATCTGGGCGGCGATGATTTCATCACAAAACCCGTGGATAAAGATCATCTGATAGCGGCATTGCTGGCCCGCCTTAAGCGCGCGCGTTGGGTCAAACGCCTAGCGCACGAACTCCAGGAATCCCTCAATTTAAGTGAATATCAACGCATAGCATTGGATCAGCATGCCATCGTCAGTGTGACTGACACAGATGGCATGATTACTCATGTGAATGAAAAATTTTGCAAAGTTAGCGGCTATTCTCGTGATGAATTACTGGGGAAAAAACACAACATTATTTACTCCGGCTATCATGATCGAGCATTTTTTGAGGATATGTGGCAAACCATCATCGGTGGCAAAGTTTGGCGTGGTGAAATTTGCAATCGAGCCAAGGACGGTCATTTGTATTGGGTGGATTCCACCATCGTGCCTTTTCTGGATGATCATGGAAAACCTTACCAATACATTGCGGTGCGTACCGATATTTCACATATCAAATCGGCGCAAAACGAGTTGATGCAGGCCAAAGAAAATGCTGAACGGGCAAATAAAGTAAAGACGCGCTTTTTGTCTAGCATGAGCCACGAATTGCGTACGCCGCTCAACGCAATTCTTGGTTTTGCACAAGTGATGGATATGGATCAGGAGGAGCCACTATCGGAATCACAGCGCGACTGTTTGTCTGAGATTCACAAAGCAGGCGAGCATCTGCTGGAGTTGATCAACGATATTCTGGATCTGGCAAAAATTGAGGATGGCCGCGTCGATATACAGTTGCGTCCGGTGTTGGTGCAGGAGTTTATCGAAAGTGGCATCTCGATGATCACACCATTGCTGGCGAGGAATCATTTAACGCTTGTTTTTGATCCGCAGCAGTGTCAGGACATGCAGGTGTGGGCGGACGAAGTTCGCCTTCGCCAGGCGCTGATTAATTTGTTGTCCAATGCATGCAAGTATAACGTGCCAAATGGCACGGTGAGCATTGAATGCCTAAAGAATGGTGATGGCTATTTACGAATTGTTGTGAAGGACACCGGTCGAGGTATTTCTGCAGATAAACTGGACAATTTGTTTATGCCATTTAACCGGCTGGGCGCAGAGACCTCGGACATTGAAGGGACGGGCATAGGTTTGGTGATCACCAAAAGTTTGGTGGAGTTAATGGGCGGCCAGGTTGGTTGCGATAGTCAGTTGGGAGTAGGCAGCTCATTTTGGTTGGATGTGCCCAGTTTGGAGTCAGGAGAAGCGTGGCAACAAGGCAGTGAACTCAGCGAAAATCCAGTGTCGATGTTTAGTCGTGGCGAGGGAGTGACTGTTTTGTACATCGAGGATAATGCGGCGAATGTCAGATTGGTAAGTCGTATTCTCGGACGTTTTCCTGGATTGGCATTGTTAATTGCGCATGATGGGGCATTGGGATTGCGTTTGGCGCGCGAGCACTGTCCAGATGTTATTTTATTGGACATTAATTTGCCCGTCATGGATGGATTTGCGGTGTTGCGGCAGTTACGCAGCGATGAAACGACGCAAAAAATTCCGGTGATTGGTGTCAGCGCCAATGCCTCGGTTGCCGCAGTGAAGGCTGCCGATGATGCGAGATTTGATGACTATTTGACCAAACCTTTTCAGATCAATCGATTGTTGCAGTCGTTACAGAGCGTACTGGAAAAATAATTGTGAGCGGGGGTATAGAACGCGGTGATGCGGTCGCTACTAGGGCTGACGGGGGATGTTTGATTAAAAGTTGACATTCTCCCTGGGTTTAGTCCATGTTGTTATCAGGCTCTGGAGGTTGTCTGTGCCCGGGCTAATAACAACATAAAAGCAGATAGGAGAAATGATATGTCTTCTGGTCCCAAGCTCGAGAAATTTGAAAATGGTCCGGGAATGATCGGCATTCCGTTGTTTTTGGTGGTGGCATTGATTGCCTTTATTAACCTGGTTCACCTTTAGTTGTAGGCAGTTTTCGTGAAGTTCGGCCCGGCAGAATCTGCCGGGCTTTTTTTTGTAATGACAACAAGCGTCTGGTGGTAAATTTGCCTGCGGCGTATGATGGGGCGAATGGGAAAACGGAGGGAAATATGGGCGCATATACGAAAATTCTGGTGGCGCTGGATTTAACCGCGGAAGCCGGTGAGGTGCTAGCCAAGGCCAAAGGTTTGGCGCAATTGACGGGCGCAGAGTTGATGCTCATGCATGTCGTTGAACCGTTGATTCTGGACAATACCTACGAATCCCTGCCAATGATTTCGGTGGATGTCGAAAAAGCGCTGTACGAACGTGCGCAGCGTGTTCTCAAAGAATTGGCAGAGCAGGCCGGATTGGCAGACATAACCTGTCGTGTCGAGGTAGGCTCGGTCAAAAATGAAATTTTGCAGGCCGCCAAGAGTTACCAGGCGGATGTGATTGTGATCGGCACTCATGGCCGACATGGTATTGCATTGTTGCTGGGATCGACGGCCAATGCAGTGTTGCATGGTACGCCTTGTGATGTGCTGGCGGTGAAGGTGTAAGCCTGGCATGAGCTTGGCTAGATATTGGCTAATCCGATAGTTTGCTTTGGGGTAAAGGGAATGAAAATGTTTCTGTCCTGGCGCGGTTGGGCGTTGGGTTTGGTGTTGTTACCTTTTTCGGCATTGGCCGCCGGCCCAGATTTGGTTACGGCGGTAGAAAAAGGTGATGAAGCGCTGGTGAAGCAACTGCTGGCCCAGGGGGCGGACCCAAATAGCAAAACCGCCAAGGGTGATCCTGCCGTGTTTGTGGCGCTGGTGAAGCGGCGAGTCAATATTGCGTTGCTGTTGTTGCAGCAGCCGGGGGTGAATGCCAATGCTAAGAATCAGTACGGCGCGCCACTGTTGCATACGGCAGCGAGCAATGGCGATGCTTCCGTGGTTACTGCGCTGATACAGCGTGGGGCGGATGTAAATTCGAAATTTGCGCCTTACGAAAATATGACGGCACTCATGCTGGCTGCCCAGGATGGTTATCTTGAAGTGGTCGATTTGCTGATCAAGGCCAAGGCGGACGTCAATGCGCGTACGACCTCAGGTGATACCGCACTGATTGCCGCTTCCGCCAAGGGAAACAAAGAAGTGATCCGTCACCTGATTGCTGCCGGCGCGGACGTGAATATAAAAACTGAAAGCGGTTACACGGCACTGTTCATTGCGATCAACGAAGGCAATGCGGATGTGGTGGAGTTGTTGCTGCAAAAAGGCGCCAATCCCAATGTTCGTGATTCTCAGGGTGTAACTCCGTTGTCGTTGGCAGAAAGTATGGATGAGACTGCCATCGTCACTATTTTGCGCCGTAGTGGCGCGAAGAAATAAATGTTTAGGAGTTTTTCATGAGCACTGCCAACGCAGTGGTTCGCTATTGCATCCAAGCTCTTTCCCCTCAAGCCCATCTTTTTCAAGTTGCTGTAATTATTCCTCAGCCTGATTCTGCCGGACAGCGAGTATCGCTGCCGGCATGGATTCCGGGTAGTTACATGATTCGCGATTTTGCTCGTAATGTGGTGCAGCTACACGCTCGCAGCGATGGCCGCGCGCTGGCGGTAAAAAAAATAGACAAGCAAACCTGGCAAGTCGAGCCATGTGCAGGCGAACTGCAATTGGAATACGAGGTGTATGCCTGGGACTTGTCGGTGCGGGCTGCGCATCTGGATCAGACGCATGGCTATTTTAATGGCACCAGCGTGTTTGTTCGCGTGCACGGCAAAGAACATGAACCGTGTCAGGTGGAATTGCTTCGACCCCAGGGCGAGTTGTACGCATCATGGAAAGTGTCCACCGCATTGCGTTGTGATGGCGCGACCCTGCATGGATTTGGGACGTATCAGGCCAGCGATTATGACGAGCTGATTGATCATCCGGTCGAGATGGGAAATTTCACGCTGCTGCAGTTTGATGCCTGTGGTGTGCCTCATGAAGTGGCGATTACCGGGCGGCACTATACCGATGAAGCGCGCTTGATTCGTGATTTGCAGGCGATTTGTGAAACGCAGATTCGTTTTTTTGGTGAGCCAGCACCGTTTGATCGTTATGTGTTTCAGGTGATGGTGGTGGGCGAGGGCTACGGTGGATTGGAGCATCGCGCATCGACCAGTTTGCTGTGTGCACGTGATGACTTGCCTCGTTCTGGCATGAAAGAACTGACCGAAAATTATAAAAACTTTTTGGGGTTATGCAGTCACGAATATTTTCACGCCTGGAACGTCAAACGCATCAAGCCTGAAGCCTTTATTCCCTACGATCTTGATCGCGAAGTTTACACCGAGCTTTTATGGGTGTTTGAAGGCTTTACCTCGTATTACGACGAGCTGTTTTTGTATCGTGCCAAGATTCTTTCGGATGTGAATTACTTGCAGATGATGGCGCAAGGTTTTACTCGCGTGACTCGCGGCAGTGGTCGTTTCAAGCAAAGCATTGCCGAATCCAGTTTTGATGCGTGGAGCAAATTCTACAAGCAGGATGAAAACGCGCTGAATGCGATTGTCAGCTATTACGGCAAGGGGGCGATGGTCGGATTGGCGCTGGATTTGTGGTTGCGTCAACACAGTGCCGGGCAATATTCGCTGGATCATGCGATGCGCTATTTGTGGCAACACCATGGCCTGACCGGCAAGGGGATGGCCGAGCGTTCGCTGGAACAAATCATTGTGCAAACGAGCGGGCTGGACGTGTCCGCATTTTTTGCGGATTACGTCTACGGCACCCAGGATCCGCCCATGGAGGAATTGCTAAACGAGGTGGGGGTGAGCTACCAGTTGCGCGCGACCACGGGGCAGTCTGACACCGGCGGCAAGGCCGCGACGGTGGATGACAGCGCAGTTACCTTGGGCTGTCGGTTTGGCTCGGATGCGGTCGGTGCCAAGGTGGCCGTGGTTCAGGATGGCAGTGCAGGGCAGTTGGCGGGATTGGCTGCCGGGGATGTTCTGGTGGCAATCGACGGTCTACAGGTGAATACGGGCAATTTGGAAAAACGGTTGGCGAATTTTTTACCCGGCCAGACAGTGCAGATTCACGCATTCCGTCGTGATGAACTGATGACGTTCAGCGCGGTGATGAAAAAGCCCGTGGCGGATACCTGTGTCATGGAGTTGAAAAAAGATGTGGCAGAAACCGTGCTGGCCAATCGCCAGGCGTGGTTAAACGGTGCTTAGAGACCGTTGAGCAATTGCAGTGCTAACTGAGGTGAGGCTTGCGCCTGGCTGAGCATTGCCGTGCTGGCCTGGCTGATG
>JAOUHV010000078.1 GCA_029884425.1 Gammaproteobacteria bacterium | reverse complement strand
CAGCATGTCCCAGCATAATCCCCAAACCACCGTGAACCTTGGCATCCAGCCAGCCAATCGGCCAGGGCTTCCAGATATCAAACAGCCGAAACAACACAAAGCCAATCACCACCCACAACCAGCCCGGTGGCGCAAACATCATGGTAATCAGGTAGCCCGCCACCTCGTCCCAGACGATGGAACCGTGATCATGAACACCCAAGGCGCGAGAATATTCACCGCAGGCCCAGATACCGACCAGACACACCAGCAGCGTTGCCAGTGCATAGCCCCACAGTGGTAGTGGCTGTAACAACAGAAAAAGTGGCACCGCCGCCAGGGTGCCAAAGGTTCCCGGCGCCTTGGGTGCCAAACCAGAACCCAACCCCAGCGCCAGCCACTTGGCGACAAATGCTTTCACTCATGCCTCCCGAAAATGATCGTAGCCCGCCCCATGGATCGCCATCGGCTGGTCATGCTCGTCCAGACACACCAGACCAGGCTGGCTAACAATTTCGCCAATGCAACTGATGCGCAATCGCAACGTATCCGCCAGCGCCAGAATCTGTGACTGACGCTCCGCCGGGGCGGTAAAACACAGTTCGTAATCATCACCACCGTTTAACACGCCCTGCCAACCTCCCAGCAGTGCAAAGTGAGTTTTCACTTCCGCTGACAGTTGCAGCAGTGAGGGGTAAATTCTCGCCCCTACGCCACTCGCGGCAAGAATATGCGCCATGTCCGCCAACAGCCCGTCAGACACATCAATGCAGCTGCTGGCCAAACCTCGCAGTGCCAACCCCAACGCCACGCGCGGCTCCGGCTGGTGCAGGCGCTGTACGCTGTGCGGCACCTGAATCGGCAACGCTCCCAGCACTTGCTTCAACCCCAGATGCGCATCGCCAATCTGGCCCGATACAAACACCAGATCGCCCGGTTTGGCACCGCTGCGCAGCAGTGCCTGACCGCTGGGCAGCGAACCAGCCACCTGCACGGTGATGGTCAACGGGCCACGGGTGGTGTCGCCGCCAATCAACTGGAGTTGGTACTTGCTTGCCAAAAAACCCATGCCAGCACTGAAATCAGCCAGCCACTGTTCGTTTTTTTCTGGCAAAGTCAGCCCCAGCGTCGCCCACACCGGTTGTGCACCCATGGCCGCCAGATCACTAAGATTGACCGCCAGTGCCTTGAAGCCCAGTTCAAACGGTGCAGTGCCCACAGGGAAATGAACGCCCTCGACCATTGTGTCCAGCGCAATCGCCAACTGGGTATTGCCAGGGCCAGCGACCAGCGCGGCGTCATCCCCCACCCCCAGGACCACCTCGGCACGCGAGGCTCCCAGATGGGCGAAGTAACGTTGAATCAGATTGAATTCGGACATGGCGTCCAGAGAAGGGTTATTTGTTGGACTTGGCAGCGGCGGCAACTTCGACGCTACGCAGGTGTTTGGCCAGGTTATCCAGCACACCGTTAACAAACTTATGTGCCTTGTCGGCACCAAAACGCTTGGCCAGATCGACAGCCTCGTTAATCACCACGCGGTATGGAACTTCGGGGCAATGCAACAATTCGTAGACCGCCAAACGCAGCGTCGCCAATTCCACCGGGCTGATTTCATCCTTGCCACGGCTGATACCGGCGGACAGTGCTTCGTCCACTTCGCTCAAGCCCTTGGCTACACCCAGCAGCAGGGTCGCGAAGTAGTCCATGTCCGCTTTGGAGGTTTTGTATTCCTCACGGAACTGTTTTTCAATTTCCGTCACGCTGTTCTGGCTCATCTGCCACTGGTAGATAGCCTGCAGAGCAGCACGACGGGCGCGACGACGCGCGGGGGCAACAGAATTACTCATGACTTACTTGAACGCCTTTAACAAATTAACCATTTCGATCACGGAAAGTGCGGCTTCGGCGCCTTTATTGCCCGCCTTGGTACCCGCGCGTTCAATGGCCTGTTCGATGCTGTCCACCGTCAATACGCCAAACGCAACTGGCAGATTCTGCTGCAGTGCAACCTGGCCCAAACCCTTGGCGCATTCGCCAGCCACATAGTCAAAATGCGGTGTGCCGCCACGAATGACTACACCCAGGGCGATAATCGCATCGTATTTTTTGCTGGCAGCCATGCGTTGTGCCATCAGTGGAATTTCCACTGCACCCGGCACGCGGGCAATCTCGATATCTTTTTCCTTACCGCCATGACGCACGATGGTATCAATCGCGCCTTCCAGCAGTTTTTCACCGATGAAGCTATTAAAACGTCCCAGAACGATACCGAACTTGGCGCCATTGACCACCAGGTCACCTGCATAGGATTTGATTTCACTCATGTGCCGAACTCTTTACCTTATGTTTCACTCTACGCTAACGTAGTCTTCGACTTCCAAACCAAAACCGGAAAGTCCCAACAGTCGCTTCTTCGCGCCAATAACGCGCATTTTTCTCACACCCAAATCCAGCAAAATCTGCGCGCCAACACCGTACACCCGCAGCTCAGAACCCGACCCTGGCTTTGGCGGAGTACCGCCATCGTCTTCCAGCGCACAACTGCGAATCCGGCGAATCAGCTCCAGCGGATTTTCCTCACGGCGCAATAATACCAGCACTCCCTGGCCGGCGTCGCCAATCCGCTTCATCGCCTTGCGCACTGGCAACGGCATACCGGGCCGCTCGCTGCCCAGAATGTCACCGATATCGTTGCGCATGTGTACCCGCACCAGGGTCGAGCGATCAGCATTAATTTCGCCCAGGGTCGCCGCCAGATGCACCTCGCGCGTTACCGTATCGCGGTAAGCGTGCAGGCGAAAATCACCATACTCCGTAGGCAGATCACACTCGGCGACATGCTCAACGGTTTTTTCATTGCGGCTTCGGTACTCGATCAAATCGGCAATGGTGCCGATTTTCAGGCCGTGCTGCTCGGCAAAAATCTCCAGATCATCGCGCCGCGCCATGCTGCCGTCTTCTTTGAGAATCTCGACAATCACCGACGACGGCTCCAGTCCGGCCAAACGCGCCAGATCACAGCCCGCCTCGGTATGGCCGGCACGCGCCAGCACGCCACCGGGCTGCGCCATGATGGGAAAAATATGGCCCGGCTGAACAATGTCTTCCGGCTTGGCATCAGGTGCCACTGCCGCACGCACCGTCACCGCGCGATCAGCCGCAGAAATGCCGGTCGTCACGCCCTGTGCCGCTTCAATCGACACGGTAAAGTTGGTTGCATGGGCATCATTGGTTTCACTCACCATCAGCGGCAAACGCAACTGTTTGCAGCGCTGCGGTGTGAGTGTCAGACAAATCAAACCCCGGCCATACTTGGCCATGAAATTGATGTCTTCCGGGCGCACCCATTGCGACGCAATGATCAGGTCACCTTCGTTTTCCCGATCTTCGTCGTCCATCAGGATCACCATTTTTCCCTGACGGATGTCTTCAATAATTTCGTGTGTCGGACTTAGTGGCATACTGCTCTACTTGATAAAACCGTGGGCGGCGAGAAACGCCTCATCAATACCCTTTTTGCCGGGCTGTGCAGCGCGATCCCCCAGCAGCAGTCGCTCCAGATAACGGGCGATCAAATCCACTTCCAGATTCACCTGACTGCCAACCACAAAATCCTTCATCGTTGTCATCTGCATGGTGTGCGGCACGATATTCAGATCAAACACCGCGCCATCGACGGCATTCACCGTCAGACTGATGCCATCCACGCACACTGAACCTTTTTCAGAAATGTACTTGGCCAGCGCATCCGGTGCCTTGATTTGAAAACGCACGCTGCGGCCTTCGTCCCAGCGGTTAACCACTTCACCCACACCATCCACATGACCACTGACCAAATGGCCGCCCAACGGCGTGCCCAGCGTTAATGCAGTTTCCAGATTGACCTGCGTACCGACGCGCAATTTACCCAAGGTAGTGCGCAGCAGACTTTCCTTGGAAACGTCGGCCATGAAATAGTTTTTGCCTTTTTCGATCACCGTCAGGCACACACCACTGGTGGCAATGCTATCACCCAGCGAAACGTTGGCCATGTCCAGATCGGCGGCCTCGATTTTGAGTCGCAGATCTTGTCCCTTGCTGTGCACTGCGGCAATTTTGCCTACGCATTGGATGATGCCGGTAAACATGTCTTACCTTTTTTTCTTGTAAATTGGCTTGAGTACAAACCGCCAGTCTTTGCCGACAGCGCGCACATCCAGCATGGTTAACTCCACCCGGTCCTGCATTTTGGCCAAACCGGACAAGGTAAACAAACCACGCGCATTGTTGCCCATCAAATGCGGCGCCATGTACAGCACAATTTCGTCAATTAATTGCGCCTGAAGCAACGCACCGTTCAAAATGGAACCCGCTTCAACCAGCACTTCGTTGATTTCGCGCCGCCCCAGTTCATCCAGCACTGCCGCCAAATCCAGGTGCCCATCGGTTTCGTCGATGGTAATAACTTCACCACCTGCCGCAGTCAAAATCGCCTGTTTGCCTTCGGCGCCGTGGCAGGCAAAAATCCAGGTCTTGCCTTGTTCGCGCAATACGGTTGTTTGCGGATGAATGTGCAAATGACTGTCCAGCACTACGCGCACCGGCTGGCGTCGGACTTTTTCACCCAACTGTTCTTCACGCACCGTCAGCGACGGGTCATCGGCATCCACCGTCGCCAGACTGGTCAGCACCGCATCACTGCGTGCACGCCAGCGCTGCACATCTTTGCGCGCAGCCTCGCCGGTAATCCATTTACTCTCGCCGTCAGACATGGCGGTGCGGCCATCGACACTCATCGCCAGCTTGCAGCGTACAAATGGCCGACCAGTGGTCATGCGACTGATAAAGCCACGATTCAGTGCTTCCGCTTCAGCCTGCATCAAACCAACGCCAACATCAACGCCGGCTTTTTTCAGTTTTTTGATGCCGCTGCCTGCCACCTTGGGATTGGGGTCCTGCATCGCCACAATCACCCTGGCCACGCCGGCCTGAATCAACGCATCGGCGCAAGGCGGCGTGCGACCATGATGACTGCACGGCTCCAGCGTGACATACGCCGTCGCCCCCTGGGCGGCATCACCAGCCTGAGTCAGGGCATGCACTTCTGCATGCGGTCCACCAGCGGCAACATGCCAACCTTCTCCAACCACCTTGCCATTGTTCACCAGCACGCAACCCACCCGGGGATTCGGATGAGGACTAAACGTCTCCGTTTCTGCCACGCGCAGCGCACGCGCCATAAACACTGCATCTTCTTCGGTAAACCGATACGCCATGCAACTATCCCTTCCGTTGATCGTCTGGCAGCAATGGTATTTGGTGTCGTTTGGCCTCGGCGGTAGGCTCGCGTTCGAGCTTTTCCACCAACTCACGAAATGCGTTCATGTCTTCAAAGCTAAGGTACACCGACGCAAAACGAATATACGCGACCTCATCCAGATCGCGCAGCGCCTGCATCACCCATTCGCCCATTTTCTTGGCCGACACTTCCCGTTCGCCGGTGGCGCGCAACTGGCGCTTGATGCGATTAATCGCGTCTTCCACTGCTTCGGTACTAACCGGACGTTTCTCCAACGCACGTTGCATGCCGTTGCGCAACTTGGCTTCGTCGAACTGGGCGCGGCTTCCGTCGCGTTTGACGATGCGGGGCATGATCAGCTCCGCACCTTCGTAGGTGGTAAAGCGCTCAGCGCAGGTCAAACACTCCCTGCGCCGGCGCACTTGGTCGCCATCATTGGCCAAACGCGAGTCGATCACTTTGGTGTCATCGGCACCGCAAAATGGGCAACGCATGGCGAATCCTTTTTGTTAGGCGTAAACGGGCAGGCGCTTGCACACGGCCAGGACTTTCGCCTTGACCTGCTCAATCACCTTTTTGTCACCCTTGGCATCGATCACGTCGCACATCCACTGCGCCAGATCGGTACACTCGGCGATGCCAAAACCACGCGTGGTCACGGCAGGCGTACCCACACGAATACCGGAAGTCACAAACGGTGACTGCGGATCATTGGGCACGGCGTTTTTGTTAATGGTGATATTGGCATCGCCCAACCAGGCGTCGACATCCTTACCGGTCAGGCCGGCCTTGATGAAGCTCACCAGGAACAGGTGGTTGTCCGTGCCGCCAGAAACCACGTCGTAACCGCGCTTAATAAACACATTGGCCATGGCCTGAGCGTTTTTCACCACTTGTTTCTGATAGGTCTTGAACTCAGGCTGCAGTGCTTCCTTGAACGCCACCGCCTTGGCCGCGATTACGTGCATCAGCGGGCCGCCCTGGATACCGGGGAAAATGGCTGAGTTCAGTTTCTTCTCGATTTCGGGATTGGCTTTGGCCAGGATGATACCGCCACGAGGACCGCGCAGGGTCTTGTGGGTGGTCGACGTTGTCACGTCAGCGATCTGCACTGGGCTGGGGTATTCACCCGCCGCCACCAAGCCAGCCACGTGGGCCATGTCCACCAGCAGGAAGGCACCTACTTCGTCAGAAATATCGCGGAAACGCTGCCAATCCACCACGCGAGAATAGGCAGAGAAACCGGCGACGATCATTTTTGGCTTGTGCTCACGCGCCAAACGATCCACTTCGTCGTAGTCGATTTCGCCAGTGGCAGGGTTCAAACCGTACTGCACCGCCTTGTAGGTTTTGCCGGAAAAATTCACATGCGAACCGTGGGTCAGGTGACCACCGTGTGCCAGGCTCATGCCCAGTACCGTGTCACCGGGTTGCAGCAGCGCCATGTACACCGCGCCATTGGCCTGAGAACCGGAGTGCGCCTGCACGTTGGCGTAGTCGGCACCGAACAGTTTCTTTACCCGATCAATGGCCAACTGCTCGGCCTTGTCGACGTACTCACAGCCGCCGTAATAACGCTTGGCGGGGTAGCCTTCAGCATATTTGTTTGTCAAAACAGAGCCTTGCGCCTGCATCACGCGAGGACTGGTGTAGTTCTCGGAGGCAATCAGCTCGATGTGATCTTCCTGGCGACGCTCTTCATGAGTGATGGCATCCCACAGTTCGGCGTCAAAATCAGCAATATTCATGCTCTTGGAAAACATTCGCGTCTCTCCGATGGTTATAACCCGCCTGTTCGGCCAGTTGGGGGGAATTCGATTTAAGGGCGCGATTATACTGGAACTTGTGGCAAGTTTCATGGGGGAAGCACCAGAGATTGGGGTGAAACAGCCCGGCGACGCGGCCTGAGCGCCAGACAACGCACTTTTTTCCAGCCGGATTCGCGGCTATAGTGAATCCCCCCAACCCCAGGCCGCCACAGGAAGTCACCTTGAACCGGGAATCGCTCAAACGCCTCACCGACATCCCCAACATCGGCAAAGCCATGGAGCGGGATTTTCAGCACATCGGCATCCACCGCCCCGCCGACCTCATCGGCTGCGACCCCTACCAACTCTATCAACGCCTGTGCGAAATCACTCAGGTGCGCCAAGATCCCTGCGTGCTCGACACCTTCATGGCGGCAGTGGATTTTATGGCCGGAGGTACACCCAAAAAGTGGTGGGAGTTTACGGCGGAGAGGAAGCGGAAGTATGGGCAGGGGTGAGATCTGAAAAACGGCGCGAGACAATCGCGCAATAGACTGCCGCTGCGGTATTGGTAATA
>JAOUHV010000077.1 GCA_029884425.1 Gammaproteobacteria bacterium | reverse complement strand
TGGATGGCTGCGTCCATGTCGAATTGAATTTTGTGGGTCATGTTTCATCTCTTTTTGGTGTAGTTTAAAGAAATGACACAGAATTATGAACAGTACCGGGAAGGATAAAAGTAGCGTTAATAGAGTTGGGAGTATAGGGTATTCGAGTGGCGCAAATGCGGACCTTCTAATTCAAAACACGGACTCCGCACAATACCAAGTTGGTTTATCTAACCAGCAGCCTGCTAAATGTTTTTATATTCCCTCACATAGGCCTATTTTTAGGTATCAAGCCGTACAAAATATCCCAACAGCTAAAAAGACGAAGCAGAGTGCTTTTGATGAGGTTTCTAATGTAAATAGGAATAGAGTTCTCCATAACCATAGTCATGAGCCGGCCAGCTTTATAATGAAAAACACCCTAATTGGATGGGCGATTAATGGTTATGGGGTAACTAGTGGCACCAAGACAATTATGGCCCAAGATCGAGATCAAATTCAGTATTTTGAAGGGTTTCAGGAAACACTTAGGAAGATTCTACCAAAGTCACTAGGATTTAAAGAATTCGAAATCCGGAATATGGAAATCGTATTTGTTTGTAATGATGGCGCAGATGAGTTTCTTTTGGAAACTGCATCAGGGGGAGTTAGTGCCCTAATAGACATTGCTTGGCAAATATATATGTTTTCTTCTAAAGATAATCCAGACTTTACAGTAATTATTGATGAGATAGAAAACCATCTACATCCGACTATGCAGCGACGCATTCTCCCAGATTTGCTTAGAGCATTCCCCGTAGCTAGATTTGTTGTTTCTACACATAGTCCTCTTATCGTTGGGTCCGTGAAAGATTCAAGTATCTATGCCTTGGCCTATAACTCGGATAATAAAATACAATCTAGATATCTAGATTTTATGCATGAAGCGAAGACGGCGAGTGAAGTGCTAGATGAAGTGTTGGGAGTCTCATTTACTATGCCTGTATGGGTCGAAGAGGAGCTGGAGAGGATAATAGCTAAGTACAGTAGAACTGATCTTACCAAAGAAGATTTTATCTCGCTTAGGAAAGAATTGTCTGAATTTGGTTTGGAAAAGATGGTTCCATTTGCAATTCAAGGGCTAGTGGAGGGTAATAGTGATTAAGCTCAATAGGCCTGAATGCCCGCATCCTTCTGCACTAAAAAAAAGGGATTATAAGCATCACCGAAATAAGCAAGCTCTAAAAATCTCATCGTTTGATAAGTGTATGTATTGTGAGAGTAAAATATCTCATATAGATTACGCACATGTTGAACATATAAAACCCAAAGCAGCAGATAAGTTTCCTGATCTTGAGTTTGATTGGAGTAATCTAGGTTACGCCTGTCCAAAATGTAATAACGAAAAGTCTGATAAGTATCACGTTGAATTACCTTATATAAACCCATATGAGGATGATCCAAGTGACTTTTTCTTTGCGTCTGGATCGTGGCTGTTTATCAAAAATGGCAATGAGAGAGCGGACATAACAATTCAGGATATAGCTCTTAATCGGCCTGAGCTTCTAGAAAAAAGGCTTGAAAGAATATCAGACATACAAAAGTCGATCATTGCGTGTTTTCGAACACAGAATCTGGCTTTAAGGCAGAACGCACTGAATGAGCTTAAAAAAGAAGCGGATGAAGATAAGGAGTATTCGTTTTTCGTAAAAGCGCTTTTGCTTGCTCATGAAGCATAATAAGACATAACCATAGCATGCAGCAGAGCCGAATTGCGGCCTGCTGATGCAAGGCGTCAATAATTTAGAGAGACTATGTTTAAAGTGCGAATGATAAAAACTGATTTGGTTGTATGACTCGCCTGGTTTTCCAAATACTCGCCTACTTTTTCTTGGCTCTCGCAATCGTGGGCATGCTTTTGCCGGGATTGCCTACCGTTCCGTTTTTACTTTTAACCGCATGGTTTGCAGCAAGAGGTTCTGAACGCTTGCATGGTTGGTTATACGCTCACCCCCAATTAGGGAAGTTATTAATTGACTGGGAGCAACAAAAGGCTATCTCGAGGACCAGCAAACGAATAGCCATATTTATGCTAATTGTCAGTTGGGTTGTGATGTACTATCGGATAGAGAATGTTTGGGTTCTAACAGGTATTGCAATACTATTCGTTGTCATTGGGGCTTACCTTATGAGTCGGCCAGAGCCAAAACAAGATGGCGGCGGAGCTTAGGAAAAGGAAGCGGGGGCAGGCCAGCACGCCAGCGAAATGAATCCTGTCATCGGCGTCACTGCACCCTACGATTGAGGCGGAAAGCCAGAGCCTGTTCACTAGGCGATTTTTTGACCTGATTAGAAAGCCAAGAAGTGCGGTAGAATGTGCGCCGTAGTTTGTATTTTGAGCGTATCCCATGTCTATCAGCCATATTACCGCCCACCATCTGTCTGCCTCCTTTGATGCCGAGGCGCAATTATCACTTCGCGACAACGAACTTGCTGGCGGCGAATCCAGCGAGGAATTGCTCGGACAGCTTAAAAAAAGTTTTTTGGGCAGGCTCAAACGCCAGCACGGTAGCTTTGTGGCTGACGAGTCACAATCGGTGCTGCGAAACAATTTGCGCCTGCTGGAGCGCGGTGAGTTGGGATTTATCGCGCTGACGCAGCAGTGGATGCAGACACTGTTGGCGCAGGTGAAAGAACATGACATTGAGTTGGATGTGCACTTTCTGTTTTTCCTCGACACATTGAGCGAACGCCAGCAGGTGTTTTATCTGTTTGGTGTGCATCAGTCGCAGAGCCTTGCCATCAATGACAGTCTTGAGGTGACTCACAGCTACAGCATTGACACGGGGCCTTCGCTGTTTGGCGTCAAGGTGGACTTGGGTGAGTGGGCGCAAAAGGAAGATTCCAGCTACATCACCATGGTGCATCCGCGTGGCAATCCCAAATTGATGCGCGCGTTTGAGCGGGTGACTGGTTTTGTACAAAAAGTCGACAAAAAGGAAGCGACCGAGGCTTTTCTGCAGGGGGTGGAATCGTTCGCTAAAACCTTGCCGGAGGAAAAGGCCAGAGAGGTTCGTGCGCAGATTGTTAGCCATTGCATTGCGCAAGACGGACAAGATCGGCCGGTGAGTATTCCAGGTTTGTCAAAAGAGCTGAACGGTATTGATGTCGAACAATTTGCGCGACAAATGAGCAACTACCAGCCCAAGGGGCAGGAAGAAATCATGGTCGACAAACGCAGCCTGCAACGCTATGTGCGTTTTTCAGGTCGAGACAAGGATCTGGTCATCAGTTTTTCAACCTCGCACTTGCATCATCGGGTGGATTACGATGAACAGACGGATTCACTGACGATTCGTGGTGTGCCCAAGGCTTTGCGCGAGCAATTGCGGCGTTATCTGAAATCGGAAGCGTGATGCCAAAACAGGAAAGGCTCCCGTTTTGGCATCATCTTGGGGTTAAGCGTGGGCTTCGGCCAGCAGCGGTGTGACGTTGTCTGGCAAGCGGTCGTCGTCACTGGGGGACGAGGCCAGTTTTTCCAGCGCCTCGGTGTTGCCCTTGCAGGCTTCCATGACAGCTTCTTTGTTTTTGGCCAGCAGGATGCCGAAGGTTTCGGCCTGTTGTGGATCAATGCCGGCAATGTGCGTGGTCAGCAAATTGGTGAAATGTTCGCCCAGCTCCAGCATTTTGTCATAGGCTTCAGCGTCTTTTTTGTTGGTAAACATAGTATTGTCTCTGTCACAGATCCATTTAACGATAACGGCCATATTTTTGCCCTCAACTAATGTGCGAAAAAAGCTGTATATAAAAACAGTTTGATAACTGTATATGAATACAGTTATTTGCGCAAGCATTCCGTTGGATTCTGGCTGAATCGTTTTAAATGGAGGTGATCTGCTAGGCCATCAGATCAATCATCCGGCCTTTGATTTCCGCGCTTTTGGCTTCCATTTCCAGGGCGTTGCTGACGACTTTGCCGGCGGTTTGACTGGTTTCTTGCTGGACTCTATCCATGTGCTGCACGACCATGCTGCGGTTGTTGCGCTGCGCACTGGCTAACTGATTGACGGTTTGGTTGATTTGCTGCATCGCTGAAAAGTTGGTCGCAATATTTGACGCCATGTTGTGTCCTCGTTTCGCAATGACCTACCTGGCAGGGGTTATCGTCTGAATTTGAGGGTATTTTCGGCAAAAAAACTGGGCCTTGGCCGTGGTCGTATCTTGTTGTTTTTCAAAGACGAATATTTAGAGTGGCGTCGCCGTCGCACAAGGCCGGTGGTTTATGGCAAACTAGCACCCTTTGCTTAGAATTATTTAGGGTAGGGTTGTGAAATTAGGATTATGTGGAGCACATCGGACTGGCAAGACCACGCTGGCTGCGGAGTTCGCAAAGCAGCAGAATGTGGCGTTTGTGCGCACAACCACCAGCGAGGTGTTTGCCCAGCACAACCTGGACCCCGCCAAGCCGATGGATTTTGCGACTCGGTTGTGGATTCAGCACAAGGTGCTGGACGCGGCTGAGGCTATCTGGCAGGCGCAAACGTCCGATTTTGTGACCGATCGAACGCCACTGGACATGCTGGCCTACACCTTGGCGGATGTGAAAGGTGACACTGTCGTCGATATGGACGAGCTCGACCAATATATGCTGCGTTGCTTTGAGTCCACCGAGCGGTTTTTTGACCGGCTGGTGTTGATTCAGCCGGGAATTCCGTTGGTGTTTGAGCCGGGCAAAGCCGCATTGAATGAAGCCTACATCGAAGCGTTGAACACGATCATTACCGGTCTGATGTATGACGAACGTCAGGAATTGGATGCGGACACCATGCCGCGCCCGATTATTGATTTGCAGGAACGGGTAGATTTTCTGCGGGATGATTTGGAATGGCTGTGACGGCTTTTCAGCCCTATCCCTGGCAACTGGGATACTGGAATAAATTGCAGCAGCGACGAGCTCGCGGCAGTTTGCCGCACGGCTTGTTGCTGGAAGGGCCGGAAGGACTGGGCAAGGCCGAATTTGCGGTGGCGTTTGCTGCCAGCTTGTTGTGTCGCGCGCCGGATTCGCAGGGGCGGGCCTGCAATCAATGTGAAGCCTGTCATTTATTTAAAGCGCATACCCATCCTGATTTTAAATTGATTGAACCTGCTGAAGAAGGCAAGGCAATCACCGTCGATCAAATTCGCGAGGTGGTGCACTATCTTTCGCTGAGTTCGCATCACGGCGGCGTAAAAGTAGTCGTGATTCAGCATGCCGAAGCGATGAACGTCAATGCAGCAAACGGACTGTTAAAATCGCTGGAAGAACCGCCAGGAAATACGGTGATGATGCTGGTGACTGGACGACCCACGGGCTTGTTGCCCACGATACGGAGTCGTTGCCAAAGTATTTTATTTGCGCTGCCTGAGCGACATCTCGCCAAGGACTGGTTGACCATCCATTTGCCGGGTGATGAAGACGCGGATTTGTTGTTGGCCCTGGCCAATGGTGCGCCGCTGAAGGCTTTGGATTTTGCACAAAAGAAAGTATTGGATTGTCGCAGTGAATTATTGCACAGCCTGGAGGATGCGCTTCGCCCACGTGCGGATTTGCTGAAAGTCTCCAAATTGTGGACCGAGACTGGTTGGAGCATCACGTTGTATTGGCTGTACAGTTACGTTGCCGACATGGTGCGATTAAAAGTCAGCGATCAGCCTTCGATACTGAACAACCCTGATTCGCTGGAGCGGCTACAGCGTTTGGCAGCGCAGTTAGGCGTGAGCGGATTACTGGATTTTGCCAATAGCGTGATCAAAGCACAAAGAAGTTTACGTGGTAACGCCAATCCACGATTGACCATGGACGAACTGGTGTTGGCGTGGCGCGAAACGTATACGCAAGCACACGCCAAATAGCGTGAACAGCCTGTTTATTTGCAACCGAGAGAATTTTTGAAAGAACACATTATGCGGAATCAGCCCATTGTCGATTCTCATTGCCACCTGGATTGTTTAAAAGGTGGCGAAACCCTGGACGGTGTGTCGCATTACCTTGCTGCGGCGGCTGTTCGAAATGTTGAACATTTTCTGTGCGTTTGCATTGACTGGGAAAATTTACCAAAAGTAAAAGCTATTGCGCAGCATTTTCCTCAAGTGAGTTGCTCTGTCGGGGTTCATCCCAATCATCATGAAGGCTATGAGCCAACAGTGACAGATTTAGTGCGCGAAGCCAGTCATCCTAAAATGGTGGCGATCGGCGAGACCGGGCTGGATTATTTTCGCAGCGAGGGTGATTTGCGCTGGCAGCAAGATCGGTTTCGGACTCATATCCGGGCGGCGCGTGACTGTGGCAAACCGCTGATAATCCATACACGAGAAGCCCGCGAAGACACCTTGCGCATATTGGCAGAAGAAAATGCCCGTGATGTGGGTGGTGTGATGCATTGCTTTACCGAAAGTTGGGATGTGGCTCAGGCGGCGATGGACATGAATTTCTACATTTCATTTTCCGGCATTGTTACGTTCAAAACCGCGGTCGAATTGCAGGAAGTCGCCAGAAAAGTTCCCCTGGAACGCATGCTGATTGAAACCGACAGCCCATATTTAGCGCCGATTCCGCATCGTGGCCAGCAAAATGAACCGGCCTATGTCAGTCATGTTGTCGACTTTATCGCCAAACTGCGCGGTGAGCCGGTTGATGTGGTTGCACAGGCGACGACCGAAAATTTTTATCAATTATTTAATGGTGCCAAAGGAAATCTGCAATGAGCAAAACTTTGGTTTTGCGACGTGGCGAAGAACGTCGTGTACAGGTCGGCCACCTGTGGGTGTTTAGCAATGAAGTGGACATCCAGAAAACGCCATTGAAAGAATTTCAGCCGGGAGAAACGGCTACCTTGTTGCGCTTTGATGGCAAAAAACTGGGCACGGTGTATGTGAATCCAAATTCGCTGATTTGTGCCCGTTTGATTTCTGCATTGCCAGAGCAAAAAATGGACAAGCAATGGTTTAAACATCGCTTGCAGCAGGCGTTGGCATTGCGGGAACAGATGTACGATCAGCCTTATTATCGCTTGGTGTTTTCCGAAGGCGATTTCATGCCGGGGCTGATTCTCGACCGATATGGCGATTATTTTGTTGCCCAGTTGAATACCGCGGCGATGGATAGGGCTAGGGATGAACTGATTGCGGTGTGCTGTGAGATGTTTCAGCCCAAGGGCATCACGCTGCGTAATGATTCTGGCTCGCGTGCTCAGGAACAATTGGCTGAAAGCGTCGAAGTGGTTTATGGACAGGTGCCTGAAGAATTAACTTTGCTGGAGGATGGGGCGGAGTTTGCTTTTGCTCCCTTGTCTGGACAAAAAACCGGTTGGTTTTATGATCAACGCCACAATCGGCAGAGTTTGAAAACATTTGCCAAAGATAAAACCTGTCTTGATTTGTTCAGTTACGTTGGTGGCTGGTCAATTCAAATGGGGCGCGCAGGTGCGCGGGAAGTCGTTGCAGTAGACGCTTCGCAACCAGCGATTGATCGTGTGCTGGATAATGCGAAGCGTAATGGTCTGGATAGCAAAATCAGTGCGCTTTGCGGTGATGTTTTTGAAATCCTGAAGCAATTTAAACAGGATGGTCGAACCTTTGATTTGATCGTGGTTGATCCGCCGGCGTTTATCAAACGCAAGAAAGATGAGAAAGAAGGCGCATTGGCATATCAACGTGCAAATCGATTGGCGATGGAAATTCTCAATCCAGGCGGTATTCTGGTTTCCTGTTCCTGTTCGCATCATTTTTCTGCCGGGCAATTACAGCGAGCGCTGCTAAAAGGTGCGGGGCAGTTGCGTCGAGAAATGCAAATTCTTGAGATCGGTCAGCAGTCACCCGATCATCCGATACATCCGGCAATCCCCGAGACTTCGTATCTCAAGGGTTTTTATTGTCGTTTACTTTAGCGTAATTCATTCGAGGTCATATGCTGACATTTCCTGAAATCAATCCAGTTGCGCTCGATCTGGGGCCGGTGAAAGTTCACTGGTATGGCGTGATGTATCTGCTGGCATTTGCCCAGTTTTATTTTTTAGGAAAATGGCGTGCGCAGCAAAATAAGTCCGGCTGGACAGCGCAGGAGGTCAGCGATCTGGTGTTCTATGGCGCGATGGGCGTC
>JAOUHV010000076.1 GCA_029884425.1 Gammaproteobacteria bacterium | reverse complement strand
AATGTCCATCACCATCATCAGCAGCATCGTTCGTGGTTTAAATAAAGCTGTCAGTGCCTCTGAACGCATCGCCCAAGGTGATCTGACACAAGACCTGCAAGCACATTCCAGCGACGAAATCGGCAAATTGATTTCATCAATGCAGCACATGCAAGAAAATCTGAAAAACATGCTGACCGAGATGAATCAATCATCGACTGAGCTGGCTGCCGCCTCTGAAGAACTTGCCAGCGTCAGCGAAGAAACCAACGCGAACACCCATAATCAACAGGGCGAAATCGACCAAATGGCCGCAGCCATGGAACAGATGTCTGCCACCGTGCAGGAAGTTGCCCAAAATGCAGCCAGCACTTCTGAATTTACCAAACACGCGAACAGTGAAGCTGAAACCGGCGCACGTACCGTACAAAATGCCGCAGCTGCGATTGAGAAACTTGCGACCAGTGTCGCCAGTGCTGCTGAATTACTGGATGCACTGGAGAAAAAATCTGAAAGCATCAGCTCTGTGCTGGATGTCATTAAGAGTGTTGCCGAGCAAACCAACCTGCTGGCCCTCAATGCAGCCATCGAAGCAGCTCGTGCTGGCGAACAAGGTCGAGGCTTTGCGGTGGTAGCCGATGAAGTCCGCATTCTTGCCCAGCGCACTCAGCAATCCACTGAAGAAATTGAAGCCATGATCAGCAGCGTACAATCAGGCACGGCGGATGCCGTCAGCGCCATGAGTCTGAGTCGCGATCTGGCCAGCACCAGCGTCGAGCATGCTCGAAATTGTGGTCTGGCGCTGGACAACATTACCCAGGTGGTTGCGCAAATTAACAACATGAATTTGCAAATTGCTACTGCGGCTGAAGAACAGGCGCGCGTTGCCGAAGAAGTCAGTGCCAATGTTTGCACCATCAGCGGCATCGGCCAGCAAAACTCGGCAGCAGCCAATCAGACCAGCAGCTCCAGCCAAGAGCTGTCACAAATGGCGATCAACCTGCAGGAACTGATCTGCAAATTTAAAGTGTAATCAGGTGCCTTTCCACCTTCTGATTTTCTCTCCTGTCGGAAGGTGGCTTTTTTCAGAAAATGAGCAACAACAAAAAAACCCGCTGACCAAATGGCCAGCGGGTTTTTCTGTCGACCTGTGTCAGCGATTATTCAGCCAACACAACCGCTTTTTCGATCACTACATCTTCGGCGGGCACATCCTGATGGCCCATGCGGAAGGTCGTGGAAACGCCTTTGATTTCGTTGACCACGTCCATGCCTTCCACCACTTCGCCGAATACAGCGTAGCCCCAACCCTGAGGAGTTTCAGAGCTGAAATTTAAAAATGAATTGTCCTTCACGTTAATAAAAAACTGCGCGCTGGCTGAGTGTGGATCCGGTGTACGCGCCATGGCGATAGTGCCCACCTTGTTGCTCAGGCCATTGTTGGCTTCGTTCTTGATGGTTTCACGCGTGCGCTTTTGCACCATGCCTGGCTCAAAACCACCACCTTGAATCATAAAACCATTGATCACACGGTGAAAGATCGTGCCGTCGTAAAAACCATCTTTCACATACTGCTCAAAATTGGCAGACGTAACAGGCGCTTTTTCGTGATTCAGAGCGATCACGATATCGCCCATGTTGGTTTGCAGTTTGATTTTGCTCATCAGTTTTTCCTAACGCTCTTACTTTTCCAATTGAGAAACATCACGTACCGCGCCGCGCGACGCACTGGTGGTCATGGCGGCATACGCCTTGAGTGCACTGCTGACCTGACGCTGACGATTGACCGGTTTCCAGGCCGCCGCGCCCTTGGCTTCCATCGCCCGACGACGTGTGGCCAGCGTTTCATCGCTGATAGCCACGCGAATGGAGCGATTGGGGATATCGATTTCGATGGTATCACCCTCTTCAACCAAACCGATAGCACCGCCTTCGGCAGCCTCGGGTGACGCATGGCCGATAGACAGACCAGACGTTCCACCGGAGAAACGACCATCGGTAATCAGCGCACAGGCTTTACCCAGACCCTTGGACTTCAAATAGGACGTTGGGTACAGCATTTCCTGCATGCCCGGACCACCGCGTGGTCCTTCGTAGCGGATAACCACAACGTCACCGGCCTTGATTTTGTCCGCCAAAATAGCGGCAACCGCATCATCCTGGCTCTCAAAAATACGTGCAGGGCCCGCGAATTTAAGAATACTATCATCCACGCCAGCAGTTTTAACCACACATCCATCGAGTGCAATATTGCCGTACAACACGGCCAGACCACCTTCGGTACTGTAGGCATGCGCCAGATCGCGGATACAGCCCTCTTTGCGATCCAGATCCAGTTCGGGCCAACGCTTCTCCTGGCTAAACGCCTCGGTGGTGCGCACATTGCCTGGACCGGCCTTGAAGAAAGTATGTACCGCGGCATCATTGCTGCGCGAAACATCCCACTTGGCCAAGGCTTCGCCCATGGTTGCGCTGTGTACGGTGCTGACCTGTGTGTGCAGACGACCGGCTTTTTCCAACTGGCCAAGAATACCCAACACACCACCAGCGCGATGCACATCTTCCATGTGATATTTCTGCGTGCTCGGTGCTACCTTGCACAACTGCGGCACCAGGCGTGACAAACGGTCGATGTCTTTCATGGTGAACGGTACGCCCGCTTCTTCGGCAGCGGCCAGCAAATGCAAAATGGTGTTGGTGGAACCGCCCATGGCGATGTCCAGACACATGGCATTTTCAAACGCATCAAAATTTGCGATGGAACGCGGCAGAACAGACGCGTCTTCCTGTTCGTAGTAGCGCTTGGTCAATTCGACAATGCGACGACCGGCTTCCAGGAACAAACCTTTGCGATCAGCATGGGTCGCCAACATGGAGCCATTACCCGGCAGGGACAGGCCCAACGCCTCGGTCAAACAGTTCATGGAGTTGGCGGTAAACATGCCGGAACAGCTACCGCAGGTCGGACAGGCAGAACGCTCCATCGCATTGACGTTGGCATCGGATTGTTTGCTGTCAGCAGCAGACACCATGGCGTCGACCAGATCCAGATGCACCATCTTGCCGTCGATCACGGCCTTGCCCGATTCCATTGGACCGCCGGAAACAAAAATGGTGGGGATGTTCAACCGCAGCGCGGCGTTGAGCATGCCGGGAGTGATTTTGTCACAGTTGGAGATACACACCAGCGCATCGGCGCAATGGGCATTGACCATGTATTCCACCGCATCGGCGATAATTTCGCGTGATGGCAGCGAGTACAGCATGCCGCTGTGGCCCATGGCGATACCATCGTCAATGGCAATGGTATTGAATTCTTTGGCTACCCCGCCGGCAGCCTCAATCTCGCGGCAAACCAGCTGACCCAAATCTTTCAGGTGCACGTGGCCGGGCACAAACTGGGTAAACGAGTTGGCCACCGCAATGATGGGTTTGGAAAAATCCGCATCAGTCATGCCGGTGGCGCGCCACAGGGAGCGGGCACCTGCCATGTTACGACCGTGTGTGGAAGTCCGCGAACGGTAGACGGGCATAAAACATCCTCGAAGCTGCTTAAGTCGAAGACGCGATTCTACCAGAAATTTACTCGGATACCGCCCGATCTGGGATATTTGTCGATTTTTCGTCTGGCGGGGGCTACAGGACGCTGATAGCATTAGTAACTGGTTATTTTTTCAGGTGTTACGAGGTCATTCGGTGGAAATTAGCGACGCGAAACAATTTGTTCACTGGTTTCGTCATTCCTCTCCCTACATCAACGCCCACCGTGGTCGCACCTTTGTGATCCACATCGGCGGTGAGGTCGTCGCGCGCGACGATTTTAGCCATCTGGTGCACGATCTGGCGTTGCTGAACAGTCTGGGCGTCAAGCTGGTGCTAGTCCATGGTGCCCAGCCGCAAATCGATGCCCGTCTGGCCGAAACCGGCACCCAAACCCAGCGCATCAACGGCCTGAGAATCACCGACAGTGTGCTGCTGCCCCGCATTCAGGAATCTGTCGCGCTGGTCAGAATGGCCATTGAGTCGCAATTATCGATGGGACTGGCCAACTCGCCCATGGCTGGTGCGCGCATCCGCGTGGTCGGCGGCAACATGGTCACGGCCAAACCGCTGGGCGTGGTCGATGGCGTGGACTTTCAGCACACGGGCGAAGTGCGGCGGATTGACACTGCTGCCATTGAAAAACATTTGAACGACGGCAGCATCGTGCTGCTTTCGCCCATCGGCTATTCCCCCAGCGGCGAAATTTTCAGTCTGGGCGCGGACGATGTTGCGACCGCCGCCGCCATTCAATTACGCGCCGACAAATTAATGAGCTTCATCGACAGCGAAAATCTGACCGATGCCGACGGCGAACCGGTGGAGCTGATGACACTCAGCCAGGCAGAAGATCGCCTGGCCAACATGAATGCCGATGACGAACTGTTTTACTGTTTTCGCCATGCCGTGCGCGCCTGCCAAATGGGGGTACGCCGGGTGCATTTCATCAATCAAAATCAGTCCGGTGCCCTGCTGCTGGAATTATTCAGCCGCGATGGCGCAGGCACCTTGATCACTTCGGATCACTATGACCAGGTACGCCAAGCCACCATCGATGACGTGGGCGGTCTGCTGGAGTTGATCGCGCCGCTGGAACGCCAAGGCATTTTGGTGCGCCGTTCGCGCGAGCGCCTGGAAATGGAAATCAATCATTTCACCGTCATGGAACGAGACGGCATGATCATCGCTTGTGCAGCCATTTACCCTTACGCGGTGGACAATACCGCCGAACTTGCCTGCCTTGCCGTTCATGAGGAATATCGCAAGGAAGGTCGCGGCGATACGCTGCTGGATTATGTGGAGCAAAAAATCCAGGCCATGGGCATTGGCCAGTTATTTGTGCTGACCTCGCGAACTGCGCATTGGTTTGTCGAGCGGGGATTTGTTGAACAGGACATCAGTAGTTTGCCGATGGCAAGACAGGGACTTTACAACTACCAGCGCCGCTCCAAGGTATTTGTGAAGACACTTAATGGCGGAAGAAAAATTAAAAAATAGGCCCAATTAATGCGATCAATCATGCATGCGATGTTGCTTGTTCTGCTTGTCAGCGGACTATGGAATTCCGCCCAGGCAGCCACCCAACACGATCCCTCACTGCGTTGGTCGACACTGGAAACCGAACACTTTTATTTCCATTACCACAACGGCCTGGAAGATTCCGCCCAGCGCCTGGCTAAAATGGCACCTGCCATCTATACCGAAGTCACCGATTTTCTTCAGTGGCGACCTGAATCCAAAACCCACGTGGTCATCACTGACAGTTTTGATGGCCCCAATGGCCAGGCCACTCCCCTGCCATTCAATCAGATCACCATTTTCGCCTCACCACCTGACACCCCCAACAGTCTCGAAGATTTCGATAACTGGCAGCATTTGGTGTTCAAACACGAATTTGTCCACATCGTCCATCTGGACAAAGCCGGTGGTCTGCCTAAAGCATTGCGCGGCATTTTCGGTCGAACCTGGAGCTACCCCTATCCCATCATTTTCCCGCTGTTCCCCAACACCATGCTACCCAATTGGTTCGCCGAAGGCTTGGCAACCTATGTGGAAACAGATCAGCAACTCGGTGTGGGGCGAGGCCAGAACAGCTATTTTCGCGGCTTGATGCAAGTTGAGGTCGAGCAAAATTTCAAAACCCTGGATCAGGTCAACATGCCCATGGTCAGTTGGCCCAGCAGCACGGCGTGGTATTTGTACGGTGTGTTTTTCTTCCAGTTTTTGCAAGAGACCTACGGTGAAGCTGCCATTGTGGAACTGGTCGACGATTACAGCTCGTTCCCTATTCCCTACATGGTCAACGCCAATGCCAATCGCGTACTGGGAAAAAACTATTATGAATTGTGGGACGAATTTGAACAGTACATGCGCAAGCGTGTTGCCGAGCAAACTGCAACCATTGATCGTCAGGGCCGCACACCGGTACAGCAACTCAGCAACACGGGTTACGATAGCGGTTTTTCCCGCGTAGATGCGCAAGGCCAAATTTATTACATCCAGAATGACCGCATCTCACCGCGCAAACTGGTTCGACTTGATCCTGTCAGTGGTCAACAAAAAATTATCCGCAACAAACTTTTCGGCGACAATTTCGATCTGCATCCCCAGGCCGGCATCGTCATTTCGCAACTGGAATTTGTAAACAACGTCCGCCAGCATTTTGATCTGTATCACATCGATCCAGACAGCGGCGAAGAAACTCGCCTGACTCACGGTGGCCGCTATCACACCGCCAGCTGGAGTCCCGATGGTCAGCAAATCATTGCGGTCAATCGCCAAACAGATAAATTTGCGCTACATCTGTTATCCGCCAGCGGCGAATTTCAGGAAGTTTTGTGGCAAGCCGCAGAGAACGAAACGGCCTATATCGGTGACATCGACTGGTCACCCAAAGGCGATGTGCTGGTCGCCAGTATCTGGCGTCCCGGCTTGGGATGGAATCTCGAATTGTTCGATCTGGCCCAGCGCAAAATTCGTGTGCTCACCCAGGATAGTTTCATTGAGACACAACCGCAATTTAGCACCGATGGCCAATGGCTGGTGTTCAGTGCCGACTATTCCGGCATCTACAACATTTACCAAATGCGTCTTGCCGATCAACAAATCAGTCAGCTGAGCAACATCGTCGGTGGCGCCTTCCTGCCATCATTCAGCCCGGATCGTGCGCAGGTGTATTACGCCGGTTTCAGCCGAGATGGCCAGCAGCTGTATCAAATTACGCTGGACAATCCCCGCACATTCACACTTCCCGCGCGGGAAACACCCACCTCGGAGCCTCCCTTGGAGGCTAACATCACGCCATCCACGTCTGGTGGTTATTCCGCGCTGCGCCATGTTTACCCGCGCTGGTGGGCACCGGCCTATTATCAAGATGAATTACGCAATTTGATGCAAATTTCCACCGGCGGCAATGACCCGCTGGAGTGGCATAACTACTCTGTCAGCGTTGCTCACGACAACAAAAACAAGCTCAACGACTGGCAATTGCAATACAGCTATGATCGACTCACGCCCACCTTGGGCGTGCTCTCCAAACGCACTCACGAGTTCTACCAAAACAACGACGCGACTGTTGCCATTAATGAAGTCGATCAGATTCAGCTGTTCGCCGCCTGGCCCTGGTTGCAAAAACGCCAGCGTCACGTTTTAAGTGTGGCATGGCTCGAAGAATACACCCGCAATGCCTGGCATTCACCGATTCTGCCTTTGCTGGTGGGCGGCCCGGAACTGATGCGCGGCGGTGATGACCGCTTGGGATTGTTCAATTATCGTTTTCAAACACATCAACTCACGCAGCGTGCCATCAGTGAACACAGTGGTGTGGATTTCAACCTGGGAGCCGCACACGAACTGAGTGGCGAGGACAACATCGACGGCACGCGGGTTCTTGGCAACCTGTGGTGGTATTCGTCTCCGCACAATAATTCCGTGCTGGCATTACGCGCCCTGGCCGGGGTGCAAAATCACTCCCTGCCAAATTTCAATTTTGTGAGTGCCCAACCGCTGCAAACCGGCGGCGTAAGCCCTGAACAGCATCAGTTCGTGTTGCGCGGCTATCCCAGCGGATTGTTAGCTTTCCGTGGGAACGCCGTCAACTTGCTGACTGCCGAATGGCGTACTCATTTGCTGGATGTGGAAGACGGATTTATGACCATCCCGATGGGATTACGCCGGGTAAGCGCCAAGGTATTTGCCGAGGCAGGTCGGATCTGGGACACCAGCCAGCACTCAGGCCCGTTTTATCACAGCATCGGTGGTGAACTTGGCTTTGGCATCATTGCCCTGTACCGCGCACCATTGCAACTGGCATTGGGCTGGGCACAAGGTCTGGACAACCACGGCGAATCACAAACCTATCTGGCGATTAACTTAAACTCATTCTAAATTTGCGCGCCAAAAATGAAAAACGCCACCCTGAAGATTAGCCGGGGTGGCGTCGAAAATCACGAGTATCTACTTCAGATCAGCGCAAACTCATCGGTGCGCTATGGTTCATCTGCATCTGCCCAGCAGAGTCCATCGCCGAATAGCCTACGGGTGATACGCCCGCAGCCTGTCTGGACTGAGCCAGTACAACCAAAACAATCAAGGAACAACTCAAAAAACCTAACCAGCGCAACGCCTTAGCTGTCTTTTTGCACATCCCTTTACCGACATTATGAGTTGCTACAACGGCCATATAAATCCCCTCTAAAATCTTCACCCGAAACGCAATACCTAACTTATCGGCGTTGACGATCGTTTCATCAGCATAAAATCGCGTTGAAACGTGCGAGATTTCACAAAACGAGCACTTATCCACCAGCAACGGCAAAGGTTGTTTAAGGTCAAAAAAAAGCCCGCCAGAAGGCGGGCTTTTTCGAGCATTTCGCTACCGACCGACTAGCGACCTTTGTTGGCAGCAATACGCATGCGCAAGGCGTTCAGCTTGATGAAACCCGCCGCATCGGCCTGGTTGTAGGCGCCGGCATCGTCCTCGAACGTGGCAATGTTGGCATCGAACAGGCTGTCAGTTGCAGATTCGCGACCCACCACCATCACGTTACCCTTGTACAGTTTAACGCGCACGGTACCGTTGACGTTCGCCTGAGAGGCGTCAATCATCGCCTGCATCATCTTGCGCTCGGGCGACCACCAGTAACCGGTGTAGACCAGGCTGGCGTAGCGTGGCATCAGCTCGTCTTTCAGGTGCGCCACTTCACGGTCCAGAGTGATGGACTCGATGGCACGGTGTGCTTTCAGCATGACCGTACCGGCGGGAGTTTCGTAGGCGCCGCGGGACTTCATGCCCACATAGCGATTTTCCACGATGTCGGCGCGACCAATACCGTTCTCGCCAGCCACCTTGTTCAGGTACTCCATCACTTGGGCGGGGGTCATAGCCTTGCCATCAATGGCCACGATGTCACCCTTCTTGTAGCTCAATTCCAGGTAAGTCGGTGCATCGGGAGCCTTCTCGGGGGATGCG
>JAOUHV010000075.1 GCA_029884425.1 Gammaproteobacteria bacterium | reverse complement strand
TGGACGTATCGGCGGAATACTGCATACCACCCGGCAGCAAAATATAATCAGCACTGGCAATATGCAAAGAACCACTGACATTGACGCTGGAACCCGCGCCCATCAGCACACCTTGCGGATTGAGCAACCACAAATTCGCGCCCGCCACGTCGCTAACCACATGACCGTCAATGCGTGACAATTCACCGCCGGTCACGCGTACCAGAAGATTTTCCAAACTGGTGGATGCACTAAACCGCGCAGTGTTTCCAGCCTCGACATTAAACCGGGAAAAACTAAAAAACGCGTTGGCACCTGAAATCTGCGCCATGGTATTCGCGTTAATCTGATAGGCGTTATTACTGAGCGCCACGTTGCCAGACGGCCCCTGAGTGCCATCGAGCACCACGTCGGCCATGGTCAATGGCGTCCAGGCCAGCAACAACAGGCCGACACTTTTACAAACGGGTTTCGTCATTGCTTTTGCCATAATTAATTTGCGATCACATTGAAGGTCGCAGCATAGCCCTCTTTCGGCTGAATCAAAATGTACGCCTCCTGGGTTGGCGTCGCGGTCAACGAGCAATCCAGCGGCGTTGCATTGGTTACCGCCACCGGTGCGCCTGCGGGCAAACATGCCGGGACTTGGCCATCGACAAACATCAGCACATCAAAGCTGTTGGCAACATCCACATCCATGTTGATAAACGAGAACGTGTACGACGTAGCATTCGTCAAACTCGTAACATGGTACACCGTATCTGTCACCAAGCCGGATACATTAAGCAGTAACGGTGTCAATGCAACATCCGTCATGGGTGACAAACTCACATCAAATGTTGGTGCCCCACCGGCCTTTTCTTCGACAGTGAAATACACATTGCCAGACGCCACATCCAGCATGCAGTATTCGACCTGGCCTGCCGCTTTTTGGTTCTGACAGGTCAGCGGTATCACAAACAAATCGCTGTACACTTTCAACTCGACATTATCACTTGGCAATGCGCCTTGCAGCGTCATCAGGTTTTTACCGTAAACACTGGGTGTTGCCTTGAAGAAGCGGCGCTGTCCGCTGGTCAAACCTTGCATCGTCGTGGGCATATTTTCCAGCGGATAAACATCCACACTGTAGTCCACGTGCTGCATAAAGTTGTTCACCACCAGCGTGTACGCCGCACCGGCCTGGGCAACAAACTGGCAGGACTCAGTGCCGCGCGAACGCACATCGCTGGCACAAGCAATGTTCGTCCCCGCCGTGTTCTGCACTGACGCGCTAACTTCATCAGTGTTAATGGTTGGTTTGACGCGTACCAAGTAGGTCTGATCAGCAGTCAACGCCGGCAAGCTGTAAACTTTGGATGCCGTCGTAGTCACTGTTTGTGAGGTCGTCGTGCCCAGACTGGCCGCCACCGCCGCAGGTGTCAGCTTCCAATCCAGTGTGACTGGGGTCGCCGCGCCACCGCTGACACGCAGATACAAATCGCCAGCGATATTGGACGTCGCCAAACAGTTTTCACTGTATTGCGTGGTCGCCGAAGTGCACTGCAAATTCGCGTTATTGCCCAGGCCGAACACACTCATTTGCGTCGCTGCACCACCATCCACCATGGTCAGCAGATATTGGCTGTTGGCTGCCAAGCCGGTGATCACGTATTGCTGATCGCTGACAGTCGTCTGGACACCCTTGTTGGCGGTAATGTTCTGCAAACTACCGGTGAGAATATCCCCCACATAGCTGGCCGCCATTGGAGTTCCATTTGTTGTATCCTTCACACCACTGATGGTTACGCGATAACGTGTATTGGCCGTCAGGATCGCTATGGTATTACTGCTCATCACCTTATTGCTCACTGTCGGTGCTGTCAGCGATATATCCGAACCTGTGCCAGGTTGATTCAGAGTTATGATTCCCGTTTCAGACTGAATATTTTCATTGAACGTCACGTTAATGGTCGACGGACCTACGTCGTTGAAAGCTAACGCCGCAGTTTGCACGATCGGTCCGGTGTAATCGCCAGTGGTAAAGCTGCTGTTGAACACAGCCATCGGATAACTGCGCGCCGACAAATCTTTTGCACCGCTGATCTGCAAATTGTACAGCGCACTGTCTGCCAAAGTAGCCAGCGGAATCATCAAGGTACTCTGATCAACGTTATCTAGTGTGACACCGGAAATGAGAGCACCATCCAAACGAACCTCCAGGTTGGTAATATCAACCTTCTCGCTGAAGATCGCCTGCACCGAACCAATGTTGGGCTTAACATTCTCAGCACCATCCGCCGGTGTGATGGTGCTAATGGTCGGCGGAGTGTAATCGCCGGTACTTACCTGTTGCGAATACATCACCATCTCATTCCCGTTCAGATCCTCGCCACCACTCACATTCAGGGTGTAGGGCGTACTATCCACCAGACCGACCACACTAAAGGAAAGTTTCGGCTCCGAAATTGACCAGGCAATACTGTTGACCGCTGTCGCACCAGAAACCGTAACCGTCGGAACGATCGATTTATTCATAGGCTCGTTGAACGTCACCGTCCACACATTGGTCGCCGGATTCACATCGGTATATGCCGCTGGTGTCGTCAACAACGCCGTAGGCTTGGTGTAATCACCGGTCGCCACTGCCTGAACGTACGGTGTCATCAGGTTTTTGTTGACGCTGTTATCCTTAGCGCCGCTGACATTCAGCGTATAGGGTGTTCCATCCACCAAGCCTGTGACAGTGAAGGTCAGCTCCAGTTTGTTCGCATTCCAACTGCGCCCACTCACGGTCGCGCCAGACACGGTCACTGTTGGCAGAACTGTCGTATCCATCACTTCGTGGAAGGCCACACTCCAAACATTGTTTGCCGGATTGACATTCAAATACGGATGCGCCGGCATTTGTAGTGTGGCGGTTGGTGCAGTGAAATCGCCGGCCGTCAAAGTCACCTCAAAAAAATCCATGACGTTTTGGTTGATGCTGGCATCCTCCGCGTACTTAACGTTCAAGGTGTAATTGCCGCCATCACTCAGACCACTTACGTTGAAACTCAAGACCGGCTCTTGTTGTGTCTGGGTATTGTTCCAACTAATTCCACTCACTGTCGCACCGCTGACAGTCACCGTCGGCAAACTCGCCGCCATTGGCTCATTGAACTTCATCGTCCACGTTGTCACATGGCGATCCACATTTCCGATGTTCGCTGGCGTCTCCAACGTAGCAATCGGTTTAACATAATCACCAACCTGCACCAATTGCGCAAATGCAGTCATGACATTCGCTTTGAGATCTTTTGCACCAGCAACGTTGAGGGTGTAGTCACCCTTTTGCAATCCGTTCACGGTGAAGTTCAATGTTCTGTCGCCATTCCATGTCGGTGTACCCACCGTCGTGGTCGCACCCGCCAACGACACGGTTGGTATCACTGCGGTATTCATCGCTTCGTTGAAGCTGACACTCCAGTTGGTCGTGGCCGGATTGACGTTGGTGTAGTAACTGGCTTCAGTTAACGGACTGAGTCTGCCCAGAACCGCCGTGGGTGGGGTGAAGTCACCGACCGTGAAACTTATTGGCGTAAGCTGCGCCAACTGTATCGACGAATCGTTTGGATTCGTGATCAAGTTACTGGCGATGTTCAATGAATAATCTTTTTGTTCTGTTAACTGCACAGCTGCTGGCAAGCTCACCAACACACTGATCTTTGGGTTGGCCCAGGCCATGTCCAGTGGATATGATTCGCCGGCACCAATAATGGTGAACGGATTCCCAATGTAAGAAACGGGTTCGCTAAACGTAACCGTATAGCTGGGGCGACGATTTATTTGGCCTCCAGTGAGAGAACCTGCCGTCAACGCCGTCGAAGTGACCTTCGGCGCAACAAATTCTCCCGTCACAAAGCGAACCACCGTCGGATCAGCAAGCGGCTTGTTCGCCAGATCAGTAATTGCATTACTAATCGTATAGCGAATGGTTTTCAATCCAGGGAAAAGCGTGCCTTCCACTGGGTTTACAATCACACTAGAGCCAGAAACTGTGTAACTAACAGCAATGGGCAAGTCGGCTTCACCTGCTCCCGCACCTTCCGCTACAACCTGAAAACTACTGGCGTTCACCGTACTTGGCAAAACGGCCTCACTGAAGGTCACAAGAATACTGGCATTTCTGACAATACCGGTTTGCGAATTTTCTGGGAACTTTGAGATCGTTGTCGGCGGGGTAAAATCACCCACGGTGAACGACCACTCAATCGCATTAGCCAAGGCAACGCCATTGGCGTCTTTCAGACCGGTAGACAATTGAACACGGTAGATATTTTTCTCTTTCAGGCCGGCCAGCGAAAATGTCACGGTGCGTTTATTCGAACCCAAATTCAGGTCAGTATAAATAACCGACATGTTGCCATTGAGCACACTCACGTTCGTATCGTTGACGCTACTAGCAAGCATATCCTCGTTAAACGTCGCAGTTATCGTAATATCTTTTGCCACGCCAGTGGCATTCACTGCCGGTGTGCGACTGCTCAGTTGTGGTGGAGTTTCATCCTTGGTTTTAAAACTCCAACTCACATTCGCCGCCAGCGGGTTGCCCGCGACATCGGTCACTGCCTTCGCGATGGTCACGGTGTAGGTGGTTTGTTCTTGCAGATTTTGCAGATCAAACAGCACGGTTGTGCCGTCCTGACTCAGGCGCAAATTATTGATCGTCGCCGCCGGCAAAATGGTCACATTGGCTGGCGTCACTGTCGACGTCGCCAATTTTTCGCTAAAGCGGGCCTCGACTGCCAAATTTTTTGTCGTCAGCGCATTACTGACTGGTGAGGTGGACACTAACGTCGGTGCAGAGAAATCGCCGGTCTGGAACGACCAAACCAGTGGCGCATCCAGCATATTGCCTTTGGCATCACTGACAGCAGTTGTAACGGTGATGGTATACGCCATCAATTGCGCCAAGCCGGTCAAATCAAATTCAAGCGTATTGCCATCGCTGCCCAATTTCAAATTACTGATACTGCCACCACTGCTGCTGACCACGCCATTGCCCACGATGGATGACAGCAACAATGCTTCGTCAAACGTCAGCACTACGTGCACATTTTGTGCGACACCTGTTGCCCCTTTGGCAGGGAAATAGGTCAGCGCCTTGGGCGCAGAAAAATCACCGGTGGTAAATGTCCAACTGGTCGAGGCCAGTGCATTGCCTTCTTCGTCAGTCACTTGATCAGACACCTGCACGGTGTACTGAGTTTGTTCTTTCAGCGAGACTTTATTTGGCAGGGTTAATTGCACAATGTCGCCCGAGGTCAGCAGCTTAACGCCAACCGGTACAGCGACTGAACCTGTTTCCAGCAAATGCACGGTGGAGCTATTCACCGATTCTGCAGCCAGCCGCTCATTAAACCCAATGGTGATGACCGGCGTTATGCCCACATCAGTTTCGTCTGTGGCGGGATCATGATACGAAATTTGTGGCGGTGTTGTATCAGCAGTGACAAATGTCTGCTGATAGGTTTGTGCCAAGGCATTGCCTTCCAGATCCATCAAACCAGTCGTCAGTTGCAGGCGATAATCAGCTCTCTGCGACAAGGCTTGCACAGGTTTGATGATTACTACATCACCGGACAAAGACACCGCAGAATTAACCACGCTGCCACCGGCATTGAGCAAACGCGCAGTCTGGGTGGTAACCGTCGCAGCATCCAGTTCTTCGCTGAACTGAATCCGGAACTCGGCATCAGGCAGCACTTTAGCGTTCAGATTAGGCGTCAACACCGCACTCACGGTTGGCGGTGTGGTGTCCTGTGCCCGCGTGGTAAATCGAATCTGAGTCGCCACCGCACTGTTGCCTGCCAAATCGCGCACGCCCTGGATGAACAGGGTGTAGTTCGTGACATAACTCAGCGGTTGATCCGGCACAAAACTGACCGTATCGCCTTTGGTAAACAACAGTTGTCCTGTAATCCGGTTATTGCCGGCGTCCTGGAGGATAAAGTTGTCTGCGGTAAGAAATCCCGCCAGCAGTCTTTCATCAAACGCCAACACCAGTGGCTGTTTGGTAGATACATCAATTTTGTTGTTCACCAGATTGGAGCGCGCCAAATCCAGCAAAGGTGAGCGAACATCTTCGTTTTGCCCGGTGGTAAACGACCATTCCCGGTCGTCCAGCGCATTGCCCTGGGTATCTTTCAGGCCCTTGAGTGTCAGGCGGTAGGTTTTGTTGGGCAGCAAATTGTTATTGGGGTCCAGCGTCAGCGTTTTATTGGAAAAGCCCAAAGAAGCGGACACCAGCGTGCCCTCTTGATCACGCAATGTCACCTGCGAAAAGGTCTGCAGGTTCATTTCGTTGGAAAAACCGATACTGACAGCCCGATTGATCGGCACATTGGTATCCCATGGACCAGGGGACCTGAACAAAATGGTTGGCTTCTGCGCCGAAAACGCCGCAGTCGTGAACTGCCACTGGTATTCCTTGCTCAGTTGATCGCCACTGACGGCACTCACCCCGGCCTTGACCATGACGGTGTAGGTACTGGCGGACTGCAAGGCTACCTGTGGCACAAAAATCAGCCGGTTATCTTCCACACTCAGCGCACCCGCCACCAACTGGTTGGCGGCGTCACGCACGCTGATCAGTGAAGCCTGGCTGGCCGCGTCGGACCACAGGGTTTTGCTGAAACGAATCTGGATGTCGCTGTCTATTGCCACATTGATCGCGTCGACACTGGGGATGGTCTCCAGAACATGCAGGCCGGCATCATCCGACAGCCCGGTCTGAGTTCCCTTGCCACACGCGCTCAGCGCCAAAATCAGCAACAGTCCAATCAATCGTTTCATTTGCATACATACATCCACTGGCTAAAACAGACACACCCCGGGGGGCAGAATTTTATCTGCCACAAATTAAGGGTGGGTGAAAACGGTGGACCGTATTGTACATGAATTCCCGCACGATTTACGGACTATGGAGCACCGGTCCGTTGGGATTTCCGGTAATTTCAAGGAAAAATCAAGATGTTAGAACAGGAAGTGTCGAACGAAAAAGTTAGCGTAATCGGGCAAATCTGGCCCATAAAACCGCTTGGAGGACAAAACCTAGCTGGCGCGTTTGAGTGCCGGTCTATCCACTGGAGGTTCACTGTCCTGGAGCGCTGCAGCGACAGCAGTAAAAAACACATTCAAATCAATGGGTTTTTTGATAAAAGCTCTAAAATTTAACTCGGCAGCTTTTTCCTCATCCACCCGTTCACTGTAGCCAGTGCAAAGAATGATCGGAATATCACGTCGAATTGCCATCATACCCATTGCCAATTGGCTACCATGCAAGCCCGGCATGGTGTAATCAGTCACCACCAGATCGACCTCATTGGAATGCTTTCGAAAATAATCAAGCGCCTCAGCGCTGGAATTAATCACGGTCACGCGATAGCCTGCCTCTTGCAGCAATTCAGACAAAACCATGCCAACCACCTTATCGTCGTCGACCACCAGGACATGATGGTTGCCGGTATTTTGCGCTTTCGCCAACAACACCGCATCGTCGATTGGTTCGTCCGATTGTTTCACCACATAGTTAGCCACGGGCAGGCAAATCGAAAATTTGGTGCCTTGCCCCAGCACCGATGTCACGTGAATATGCCCCCCAAGACTATGGACAATACCATGCACCATCGCCAATCCCATGCCCGTACCTTTACCCACATCCTTGGTGGTAAAAAAAGGTTCAAACATACTGTCCAGCACGTCTTGCTCTATCCCAGTCCCGGTATCGGTCACTGACAGTTCAACAAAACTTCCCTGATATTCATGATGACAGGATGAACATACCACGCGGCCACCCTGGTATTTATGCGCAGCAATCACGATTCGTCCCTGATGATCAGTGATGGCATCCTTGGCATTCACGCACAAATTGATCAACACCTGTTCAACCTGGGTTTGATTTCCCAGCATCCGCGACAACCCCGGTTCACACACCACATCGATCTCCACTGTCACGGGAATCATGCTGCGGATCATGGGCTGAAATCCTTTCAGCATTTTTTCAACATCTATCGCGGTATTTTCCGGCTGCTTTGGCTCACGTCGACTGAAGGTCAACATTTTCGCCACCAACTCGGAGGCTTGTTTGCTGGATTTCAAAATATGCTGCAAATAACCAGGCAGCTTTCCCCGCTCATCAACCACTTGCAGGCGCATCGCCAACTCGGCAAAACCACGGATACTGGCCAACAAATTGTTAAAATCATGTGCCAAGCCACCGGTCAGCTGACCTAAAGATTCCATTTTTTGCGCTTGCCTCAACTGCATTTCCAACTGGACGCGCTTTTCTATATCTGTCTTGCTGTCATGAATATCCTGAACTATCCCTATCATTTTCACCACATTTCCATCAGCATCAATTTTTGGAATAGCCTCCTGCCTCACCCAGCGAAACATACCGCTCGGCAAAACAATGCGATGCTGCACCAGGTATTGAGTTCGATTTTTCAAAGCAACAGAAAGCGCCTCTTGCACAGACTGCACATCATCAGGATGAACTTTCTGCATAAATTCAGCAAACCCTGCCTGGGTATCTTTTGATATTTCAAAAATCCGATACACTTCATCAGACAGCGTCAAGGAACTGCTGCCAATCTCCCACTCCCAATGCCCAACCTTGGCAATGCGTTGCGCTTCACGCAGAATTTCGGTTCGCTCTTCAACGGCTTCCTCCAGCGCGTCATTTATCTTCTCCAGGTGCTTCTGCACCAGCGACCGCACTTCAACCTCGTCCTGCAAACGCTCCGCCATATGATCAAAAGACTGACTCAGATAACTGATTTCGTCATCGCCATTCAATCCCGCACGAGCGGACAAATCACCACCGGCCAGATTTTTTGCCGCCATGTTTATTTTGGCCAGCCGGAGAGATACTCGCCAATAGACCAGCACGCCAATCAACATAGAAGTCACCGCTGTGATCAAACAGTACATCAGCGTATGCTCTATAGATTCTTGCTTAACTACTTCCAGCCTTTTTCCAAACGAATACTCTGCGTACAACATCCCCATTACAGGAACCTGCCCAGACTTTTTTTCAACCAACCCAAGCACAACCGGGAAATACGCATGCAACATATTATTTTCAGGAACTTCATACATCAACGATGCCCCTGTGCTGCGCATTACCACGTCAGCAATAGCCGAATCATAACCGGAGCCATCAATAGAAGCGCTACTTTCTCGGTACAAATCATTGGCAGCAACTACGCCATCCTCACCAACCAGCTTCAGCAGCCGATACTCATCGCTCATAGAAAATGCGGCAATATCCATTTTTATTTGCGTGATATCCACACCCAACATAAATACATTTT
>JAOUHV010000074.1 GCA_029884425.1 Gammaproteobacteria bacterium | reverse complement strand
ACCATGAACAATTACTATGTCTACGTTTACATTGACCCTCGTAACTTAGAGGAATTTTATTTCGGTAAGGGGCGTGGTTCCCGTAAAGACGCGCATCTGTCCGATACTTCGGATTCAGAAAAGGCTCGCCGCATCGCGGCGATCCACAAAGCCGGGCTTAAACCTATTATCCGCGTGATCGCTCGCAACCTCTCCGAGCACGATGCACTTCTAGTAGAAAAAACGTTGTTGTGGAAGCTTGGTCGACAACTAACGAATGTTTCCTCTGGGCACTACTCGGAGAATTTTAGGCCACACAACACTATGCACTTAGAACTGTCTGGCTTCGATTTTCAGTCCGGTGTCTACTACTACAATGTCGGCGAGGGGCCGCATCGGAACTGGGACGATTATAGGAAATACGGTTTTATCTCGGCTGGTCAGGGCATTCGCTGGCGTGATGCAATGCTCGGGTTTCAAAAAGGCGATGTTGTGGCAGCTTATCTAAAGAATCACGGCTTTGTAGGCATTGGTGTACTCACCGATCGTGCTAAACCAATCCGTTCAGTCGCAATAAAGGGTAAGCCATTGCTAAATCATAAACTACATTGCCAAAACATGGCGGAGAATGCGGAAGCCGATGAGCTTTGTGAATATGTCGCCCCAGTTAAATGGGTGGCCGCAGTTGAGCGTGACCATGCCAAGTGGAAAACGAAGGGTGGGATCTATACCACTACCCATGTGCGTGCTTCTCTGGATGGTCAGCCAAAAACCATTGCGTTCCTCGAAAAGGAGTTTGGCGTAAATGTCAAAGAACTTGTGGCCTAACTATGCGCTCGTTCGGACGCAAACTACGCTGCGCTTCGTTTGCGCCGCACAGCTTCAACGTTATGGCATATAAAACTTATGACCTCGAGATATAAACTATGGCTAGCATAGGCTCTACATATTTCTATCTAGGCGTACCAAGTTTACCGCCAGATGAATTCGAGAAATATGCGACTCGTGTATTTGAAGAGTGGGAAGTCTATGTAGGAAATAATCTGTCCCTTCAAGATTATTCTCTCTCCTTAGAGTTTGAAGAAGGTTCAATTAAGGCCGCATCAACGATTGGTGCCACATTGGCAGCGATATACATCGGAATCGGTCAGTACGGCTCGTTTATATCAGGTCTTGAAACCATTCAAAGACAGGTCAAAGATGCTGGCGATTTCCTTAGCGAACGAGCATCTGCACCTTTCCAAGGAACAAGAATAAAGCCACGAGTTCAAAAAAGAGGCGATTCTCTTGCAAGCTTAGAGAAATTATTTGTGAAGGTGCAAAGCTCGGAGATAACAGTTGACGATGCAATGGCAGAAGCTGAACGGATATTTGGAGATGAATTGGCAGAAGCTCCTGGATTTGTGGGCACACTGAAAAATTCGTTAGAAGATGCTCCGCTTTACGGCAAACAAATTAGCCTACCTCTTGAAGATTTCGACACAGGTCAACTCTTACCAAAAGAACAGCATGCATCTTTACCGAAACCAAAAAAGCCTCAGCCGCCCAAGCATAAACTCCGTGTTGAGGTATGGCGAGAAACAAAGGAAAGCGAGCGCAAAGTTCGAGTGGTAAAACTCTAGCTCGGATAGGTCCGATTAGCGTAGCAAGTAGCCCCGCACAGGTGGCAAGCAAACCTGAATCACGCACTACACGACAACCCGAACCTGAGCCCGCATAGACAGACATAAAAACAAAGCCGCCTAGTAGGCGGCTTTGTGTATTGCTAAAATTTTTCGTTTACGCTGCGTTGCGCTTCAGTCGCATCAGCCCCAGCAGGCCGAAAGCAAACAGTATCCACGTCGCAGGCAATGGCACTTCTGTTGGATCTTCGCCTCGGAAGTAGCGGCTGTTGATTTGCGAAGAACCGGAAATATTGTCCGCATACAAACCGCCGAAAATCGTACCGTTGCCTGCGGTGTGCACATCAGCATTGGCGGCCAGGATGGTGCCGTAAAAACTGCCGCTCAATTTCACCAGTTCAGCCTGGTTCATGTTGAACAGCACATTGGTTTCATCCATGCCCACAAACTGAAATCCACCGGGCGAGACAATATCCACCACACTGCCGGAAACGTTGACGATAAACGTGGAATCATCAAAACCTTCGAAGCGGATGCTGGCAAATTTGCTGAGCATGCTGGCATCGACATCAAACACATTCAGGCCATGTTTGCCGCGCAAAATGTAATTGTCGACGCTGGGGTTGTTGTCTTCCTGAACGACGTCAGCAGTTTTGTTCATCGCTGCGTATTCTGCGCCTGCGCCGATGATGGCCTGGGCAATAGCAAAGTGATCAATCGCCGCTGACACATGGCTGTCGATAGTGACGCTCGGCAATGTTGCCTTGCTGGGGCCAAGCAAATGTTTGTTGGGGTCCAGCCAGAACGTGTTGCCTGCACCCACGCCGCCATACGCTTCGATCACACCGGAGACACTGCCGGACACGCCTGTAAACGTACCACCGACGTGCACATCCGATTTCAGCGCGTGATTATTGGTTCGATAATTTCCATTGGCGCGGAAGGCGTTGCCGACAACAGAACTGCCTTCCTTGATCTCGATATTGCCCAACGCATTGATGTTGCCGTTGACGCCAACCTTGCTGGTCAGCACATTGCCACCGCTGTTGATGTCACCATTGATGCTGCCGGTGGTCACGGTCACGTTGCCCTGACTCAGCACATTGCCTTGTACGGCGAAATTTGAAGTGCTCAGGCTGCCGTTATTCACGATAGTTGAGCCTGCGGCCATGCTGCCGCGAGTGATGGAAACATTGCCGCCGGAATTAATACCGCCACCGATGCCTACATCGGTTGTCGTCACGCTGCCATTGGCCTGAATGCCGCCATTTTTTACCGCGTGTCCCTGCAGCAGCACATTGCCGCCGGAATAAATGGAGTACGGCGAGCTGACATTATTGCGACCGACATCACCACCGACATAGGTCACATCACCACCGGAGCCAATCATGCCCTCGATGTCGGTGGACTGATAATTGAAACTGCTAATGGCGTAGGCGTTGAACTGGCCAACCGCCTGCAGCGTAGTCGCCTGCAAGGGAGCGGCAAAAGCCAGTAGCAGCCATGGAGAGAAACGGCGGATTTTTGCGAACATCAACATGAACACGACCTGCTAACAAACTGATCATTGTTCCGTCACTGGAATATGGCCTGGGCTGGAATAAAAACTGGCCAAGTTTCACGCCCTGAGAGACTATGCCTTCAGTCCCTCACCTGCAAAACAGGACAACATGCGTGGTTATTATACAGAAAAAGCCCAACCCTGACACAAAACTTTAACAACCCTACCTATCTACTTGTTTTATATTGAGTTCGACTGAGGAATTATCCAAAAGATGTAGCTGCACATCTTCCGCAAGCACAGGCAGCGGAGTCGCATCCTGCGCCGGCCATTGCTCTACAAAATGACAATCACACACACATTGGCCGGAGGAGGGCTGCATGGGCTTACGTCCCTGCAGACGGCGTAATCGGCTTCGTACTTTGCATTCACATGTCATTGGCGTGTCCGGTCCTTGGTAATTATTGGCTGAGTTTAATTCGGCGCAAGCGTATCACGTATTGAATGGACGGAAATAGAATTGATGACAAAAAAAACCGCCAAAATTTGGCGGTTTTTTATTTGAAACGAATCTGCGCACTACAACAGCGGCGGACCGTCAGCATCTTCGCCTTCTTTCTGCGGCGGCATCAGGTCTTCCCGGCTCACGCCCAGCAACAGCACGGATGCACTGGCGACGTAAATCGATGAGAATGTTCCCACCGCAATACCTATCAGCAGCGCCGTAGCAAAACCGTGAATCAGCTCGCCACCGTAAAAGAACAGTGCCAACAACACCAACACCGTGGTGAACGAGGTCATGGTGGTACGTGACAAGGTTTGGTTTACCGAGGTATTAATGACTTCTCGCGGAGTACTCTTGCGCATCATGCGGAAATTGTCACGCACCCGGTCAAACACGACAATGGTGTCGTTGAGCGAGTAACCAATCACCGCCAGGATGGCTGCAAACACAGTCAAATCGAACTCGACCTGAAAAATCGACAAAATGCCCACGGTAATCCAGATATCGTGAACCAGCGCGATAATGGAACCCGCAGCGAAGCGCTTTTCAAATCGCAGCCAGACGTAAACCAGAATACACGCCATCGCCGTCAACAGCGCCAAACCGCCTTTTTCAAACAGCTCGTCGCCCACTTGCGGCCCGACGTATTCCACCCGGCGCATTTCCACCGGCTGCTGCGATGTTTTCTGCAGCACCAGCATCAGTTGTTCGCTGAGTTTGGCGTTGCTCAACTCTTCCCTGGGCGCAACACGCACCAGCACGTCCTTGGACGAACCAAAATGTTGCACAATCGCGTCACCAAAACCCGAGCCGTGCAACGCGCCACGCACCACGGTCAAATCAGCAGGCTCCTGGTATCCCACTTCGACCAGCGTACCGCCAGTAAAATCGATTCCCATGGGAAGGCCGCGAACCACCAACGAGATGGTGCCCAGCAGCAAAACCAGCAACGATACGGCTATCGCAATCTTGCCTTTACCCATGAAGTCATAGTTAGGCGTTTCTTTAAACAGTCTCATGCTCAATTCCTAAATGGAAAGCTTGTCGATCTTGCGGCCGCCATAAGCCAGATTCACAATGGCGCGGCTGAACATAATTGCGGTAAACATCGTGGTCAAAATACCTACCGTCAACGTAATCGCAAAGCCCTTGATCGGACCTGAACCCATCGCAAACAACACCACGGTCGCAATCAGCGTAGTGATGTTGGCGTCCAAAATGGTAACGAACGCTTTGTCATAACCCTGCTCAATCGCCCGCTGCACACTCACACCGGCACGCAATTCTTCACGTATGCGTTCATTGATCAACACGTTGGCGTCCACCGCCATACCGACCGTCAACACGATACCGGCAATACCTGGCAAGGTCAGGGTGGCCTGCATCATCGACATCACCGCAATAATCATGACCACGTTCGCCGCCAGCGCAATGTTGGCGATGAGACCAAAGCCACGGTAGTACATGATCATGAACGCAACCACCAGCGCAAAACCAATCACTGCCGACGCAAAGCCCTGGTCGATATTGTCTTGTCCCGAGCTTGGACCAACAGTACGTTCTTCGATGATATCCATTGGCGCAGCCAGCGCACCGGCGCGCAGCAGCAATGACAAGTCACGCGCTTCTTTGGGCGAATCCAGACCGGTGATCTGGAAACGCGACCCCAGACGTTCCTGGATGCGCGCAACGTTAATAACTTCTTCCTGCTTGCGTTTAACGCGAACCACCTGGCCGTCCACTTCGCGACGATCCACTTTGGTTTCGATAAACACCACCGCCATCAATTTGCCAACATTATCTTTGGTTGCATTGGTGAACAACCGTCCACCTTTGGCATCCAGGGAAATCGAGACTTGCGGACCGCCGGAGTTAGTGTCAATGCCTGACGATGAGTCAACGATGTAATCGCCAGTGAGCATGACTTCGTTTTGCAACAAAATCGGATCGCCGCTGCGCTCTTTGTACAAAGTTGATCCTAAAGGCACATCGCCGCGCGCTGCCGCGATTACGCTGTTCTCCTCATCGACCATGCGGAATTCCAGGGTCGCAGTCGCGCCCAGAATTTCTTTGGCACGCGCGGTGTCCTGCACGCCTGGCAACTGAACAACCACGCGATCAATGCCTTGTTGCTGAATCAATGGCTCAGCAACACCCAGCTCGTTCACACGATTGCGCAAGGTAGTGATGTTTTGTTGCAGGGCAAATTTCTTGATTTCAGCCAATCGAGCCTTGGAAGGTGCGGCGACCAGATAAGCAGCATCTGGCTCATCATCGTCGCGATATTCCAGCTCAGAAAATTCTTTGCGCAATAGCCGACGTCCCTCGTCACGGGATTCGGCATCGCGGAATTTCAAACGAATCGCAGAAGTATCATCTGCGACATCGCCTTCGAGTTTGATACCCAGGTAACGAACTTTTTCTTCACGCAGTATCGAGCGAAAATCATCGCGGTAACGATTCATCGCTTGCTGTGCCGCCGCCGTCATGTCCACTTCCATCAGGAAGTGCACACCACCGCGCAAATCCAGACCCAAGTACATGGGCAGCGCACCCAAACTGGCCAGCCACGCCGGCGTACTTGGTGCCAAATTCAGCGCCACCACATAACCCGTGTCCAGTTTATCGAACAGCAGGTCCTGTGCTTTCAACTGGTCTTCGGTGTCATTGAAGCGTGCCAGTATCCCCCGCTCATCCATCACAATGCTCTTGGGTTTCAGACTAGCTTCGTCCAGCACTGCCTGAACCTGACTCAGCGTACTGGGCGTCACTTGTACTGTACGTGTTGCAGAAATCTGTACTGACGGATCTTCACCGTACAAATTTGGCAGCGCATACAGCCCACCCGCCACCAGCGCGGCAAAAATGATCAAATATTTCCACAGGGGATACTTGTTCAGCATGAAGTCATCCTACGTATTCGTTTAGGGCTGGTAAGTTCCCTTGGGTACCTGAGAGCTGATGTATTGACGCTGTACTTTGATCGCCAGTTCGTTGGCAATTTCGATGGTGACGAAATTTTCGTCAACCGCTTTCACTTTGCCCACGATACCGCCACTGGTCAAAACTTCGTCACCAACAGCGACTGAATCCACCAGTTTTTTGTGCTCTTTGGCGCGTTTTATCTGTGGACGAATCAACAGGAAATAAAACACCAAAAAGATCAAAATCAGCGGCAACATGCCCATCAGTGCATCGCCCGTCGAAGGTGCTGCAGCAGCGCCTTCCGCCATCGCGTCAGAGATAAAGAAACTCATGACTATTATTACTCCCTCACAGATTAAAAATGACCGGCATTATGACATAGCAGGCACGGCTTGCCCACGCATGGCATAAAATTCGTTTACAAACTCATCAAACCGCTCTGTCTCTATGGCAGCGCGGATATTTCGCATCAGTTCCTGATAGTAGTAAAGGTTGTGAATCGTGTTCAACCGCGCTCCCAACAATTCCTGGTTTTTATCCAGATGGCGCAAGTAGGAGCGCGTGTAATTTCGACAGGTGTAACAACCACACTGTTCGTCCAGTGGACGGGTGTCTTTTTCATATTGCGAATTACGAATGCGGATCACGCCGGCATGGACAAACAAATGCCCATTGCGCGCATTACGTGTGGGCATGACGCAGTCAAACATATCAATGCCGCGACGCACACACTCGACGATGTCCTCAGGCTTGCCCACCCCCATCAGATAGCGCGGCTTGTCGTTGGGCATGATCGGCGTCAGGTTATCAAGCACATGCTTCATTTCTTCCTTGGTTTCGCCCACCGACAGACCGCCAATGGCATAGCCATCAAAACCAATTTCCAGCAAACCGTTCAGCGACACTTCGCGCAATTGGGGATACATGCCACCCTGCACAATGCCGAACAGCGCATTGGGGTTGTCACCATGCGCGTCTTTGCTGCGCTTGGCCCAGCGCAAGGACAGCTCCATGGATTTTTGCGCCTGCTCTTCCGTCGCCGGATACGGCGTACATTCGTCAAAAATCATCACGATGTCCGAACCCAGCTTGCGCTGCACGGCCATGGATTCTTCCGGCCCCATGAACACTTTGTCGCCATTGACCGGATTGCGGAACATCACGCCCTGCTCGGTGATTTTGCGCAGCTCGCCCAGACTGAACACCTGAAAACCGCCAGAATCGGTCAGAATCGGTCCTGACCAATTCATAAAATCATGCAAATCACCGTGAGCCTCAATCACATCCGTGCCGGGGCGCAACCACAGGTGAAAGGTGTTGCCCAGAATAATCTGCGCCCCCAGCTCGCGCAGTTCATCCGGCGTGGTAGACTTGACCGTGCCATAAGTGCCTACCGGCATAAACGCAGGCGTTTCCACCACGCCTCGCTCAAAAATCAACCGACCACGACGCACCGGCCCCTGGGTTTTCATTAATTCAAATTGCATGTTCGGATCATCAACCGCGAAAAAGCGACCAATCTACTGCCTCTGGCAGAATTTGCAAGCCCTGAACGGCAGGTGACAGCCAAGGACACTATTTGATATGTTTGCCCACCAGGGGAAAAATAATCATAAAACGGGGAATTACATGACTCTGCCGCTAAAAAGCTCCGCCGTCTGCGCACTGATCGCCTCGACACTGCTGCTGGGCGCCTGCTCCACAAGCGAGGAAGACGCCGGAGTGTGGTCTGTGCAGGACGTCTACAGCGGAAATAGCGTCAGCAAACCTCAGGTTGCCCAGGCCGGCAATGGCGACCTCATCGTCATTTGGCAGGAATTTGAACGCGGCGACATCCAGGCTGACACCGCCAAAAATGCCGCCCATGACCCGCAAAAAACGGACCCCGCCCTGATTCTGGCCAACAGCGAACACGGCGCCCACGATCACTATTTCCAGTGCCAACGCACCAACATCTGGGTGCGCCGCTACGACGCCGCCACCGACACCTGGGAAGCAGCAACGCAACTACAAACTGGCAAATGGCGCAAAACCACCACTTATCTGGCAGATGACTCACTCACGCCGCCACTGACGGCAGACCAGTATGAGCTGGACGAAAACGTCGCCAAACCGCTGGACAGCGGCGCTACCCTCGCCCTGGATGGCAGCGGCAATGCGCTGGCAGTGTGGAATCAGAATCTGGTTGACGACTGTAATGCCATCCCTACCGTCGCCACCGCACCGGTGCTGTACGCCGTGCGCTATGACATCACCAGCCGCAGCTGGGCCAGCCCGGCGACCGTACAAAACAACAGCAACAACATCGCTGATGCCAAAAATCTGCAAATCAAGTTGAACAGCGCCGGTGCCGGCCTGATCGCCTGGGAGCAAGTGCTCAATGACAGCCAGAATGTCGGCGCCCAAAACCTGCCTGCGGTCTACGCCGCAGGTTACAACGGCACCACGGTGGGCACTCCCACGCTGATCAACGACAGCATCACCTCCGGTGGCTATACCTTGCTGGCCGCCGCCAGTCAGCCCGCACTGGATGTAAACAGCAACGGTGATGGCGTAATCGCCTGGCGTCACGTGCCACGCAAGGCCAACATTACTGACGAACCGGTCAGCGAAATTCGCGTCAAACGCTTTACCGCCACAGGCAGCAGTTGGGGCACGTCCCTGACCTTGGGCAGCGGCACAGCACGCACTGCCAACTACACACCCAGCTCCAGCGTCGAAAGCCCTGCCGTCACCCTGGATGACAGCGACCGCATTTGGACCATCTGGATTGACGACAGCCGTACCGACACCAACAGCGGCACCATCACCAATCGTCTGGCCAAAACTATGGTCAACGATGTTTCCGACGCCGACGTGATCGGCACAGCAC
>JAOUHV010000073.1 GCA_029884425.1 Gammaproteobacteria bacterium | reverse complement strand
TGGCTGGTTTAATCGCGAAATTAAATCTGTGGCCGACCTGAAGGGCATGAAAATGCGTATCGCCGGCTACATGGGTGGCGAGGTGTATCGTCGTGCCGGCGCAACGCCAGTGAGTATTTCCGGCGGTGAAATTTTTACGTCATTAAAATCCGGTGCGATTGACGCGACCGAATGGATTGGGCCATACAACGATCTGGCGTTCGGTTTTTACAAGGCGGCGAAATATTATTACTACCCTGGGTGGCAGGAGCCTGGCAGCACGCTGGAATGTTTGATTAACGAAAAAGCGCTTAACGCCTTGCCCAAGGATTTGCGGGCGATTGTGCTGTCGGCATGCCGCGTCTCCAATGAGCAGTTGACTGCAGAATTCACGGCGCGTGATGCGGCGGCATTACAGACGTTGGTGGAAAAACACGGCGTCAAAGTGAAGCGACTGCCTGATGATGTGCTGAAAGAATTCCATCGCTTGTCAGAAATCGTGGTTAAGGAAGTGGCGGGCAAGGATAAGACTGCGGCGAGAATTTACGACTCGTATATCAAGTTCCGTAAAGATGCCGGGGCATGGCACGCAATTTCTGAACAGGCTTATTACAACGCGCGCGCGTTGTAATTGTTCGGCAAATGAAAACAAAAAAGGCGATCCTCGGATCGCCTTTTTTATGGGTTAGTCTGGATAAACCACGTTGGGCAACCAGGTGGCCAGCTCTGGCCACATCGCGACCATGCACAACACCAGCAACTGAATGATGATGAAGGGGACGACGCCGCGATAAATCTGCCAGGTGGTGAGGCTGGGAGGTGCCACGCCACGCAAATAAAACAGCGCAAAGCCAAACGGCGGCGTGAGGAACGAGGTCTGCAAGTTGATCGCAATCATTACACCCAGCCACACCGGGTCCAGACCCATGGCGAGCAACACCGGCGCAACGATGGGCACGACAACGAAGGTGATCTCGATAAAGTCCAGCACAAAGCCCAGCAGGAACATCACCAGCATGACGACCAGCATCGCGCCAAATGCGCCGCCGGGCAGATCGCTCAGTAGCGAGTGAACCAGTTCATCACCGCCAAATCCGCGAAACACCAATGAGAAAATCGATGCGCCAATCAAAATCATGAACACCATCGCCGTCACTTGCGTGGTTTGGCGAACGACGTGACGCAACACAGCCCAGGTTAACTGGCGCTGAAAGGCGGCCAGAATCATCGCACCAACCGCGCCCACGGCGGCAGCTTCGGTGGGGGTGGCAATGCCGCCAATAATGGAGCCAAGTACTGCCACAATCAGCAGCAGTGGTGGCACCAGATTTTTCAGGGTTGAGGCTAACACCAGGCTGAAATTGGCTGGGCGATCTTCCACCGGAATGGCAGGCATACTTTGCGGATGCCAGATGGCCTTGGCGATCAGATACACAAGGTACATCGCTACCAGCAGTATGCCGGGAATCAAGGCGCCCACAAACAAATCGCCGACGGAAACCGTGTCGGGCGAAAAAATGCCCATGTTCAATTGCGCCTGTTGATAGGCGGATGACAACACATCGCCGAGCAACACCAGAATGATGGACGGTGGAATAATTTGCCCCAAGGTGCCCGAGGCGCAAATGGTGCCGGCAGCCAAGCCTGGATCATAGTTGCGGCGCAGCATGATCGGCAGCGACAACAGGCCCATGGTGACCACTGTCGCGCCGACGATGCCAGTGCTGGCCGCCAGCAAGGTGCCCACCAAAATTACCGAAATGCCCAGACCGCCGCGTAGCGGGCCAAACAGCGTAGCCATGGAGCCCAGCAGATTTTCGGCGATTTTGGAACGCTCCAGCATCACGCCCATGAACACAAACAACGGTACGGCAATCAGTGTCTCGTTGGTCATGATGCCGTACAGACGATTGGGCAGGGCAGCGAGGAAATCGGCATCGAAAAAGCCGATGAAATATCCCAGCGCCGCAAAGCCCAGTGCGCCGCCACCCAGGGTGAAGGCGACCGGAAAACCAAACATCAGCAACAGGCAGACGAAGCCAAACAACACCAGCGACATATAGGTTTGTAAAAATTCCATCATGCCATCGGTCCTTCTTCATTTTGATGCAATGACGCGTAATCACGGCGTCCGCTGATAATCAGCAGGGCGCGGACAATGTCATACAAACCTTGCAGTACAACCAATGCGCCCATCACCAGCAAGGAACTCTTGAGCAGGTAAACCCAGGGCAGGCCGCCGGCTTCGCGCGAGGATTCTTTGAGTTCCCACGCTGCGCCAACATACTCCCAACTGCTCCAGAATATGAAAACAAACATCGGCAGCAGCAAAAAAATGGTGCCCAGCAAATCCACCCAAGCGCGGCGGATGGGGGAAATCTCGCGATAAAAAATGTCGACGCGCACGTGGCCTTGATGACGCATGGTGTAGGCGGCGCCCAGCAAAAAGACTAGCGAGTGCATGTAGATGACGGATTCCTGCACGGCAATCCAGCCGCTGTTAAAACCATAGCGGGCGACGACGATGGCGAAGGTCAGCAGGACCATCAGCAGCGTGAGCCAGGCAACGATCCGTCCTATCCACTCATTGAGCCGGTCAAAAACCGAGGTAAAAATTTCCAGGGTGTTGAGCATGACAATTCCAAACAATCACGTGAAATGAGCGCGATTATATCGGAAAGTCGTGGGTGCGTCGGCCTATTGGCTGGTTTTGGGGGTAAATTCGGGTTTGTTAATCAGCACGCGCGGCTCAAACAGCCAGCCGGATTTGTAAAACTCTTCCACGCTGGGTTTGACGATTTGGCGGTGAAACGCGTTGTCGATGCGCAGCCAGCGGTCAAGATTATCGCCATCAACACCGGCTTCTAGCAGTGAGTCGCGCAGAATCTGGTGGCGCAGGTCGTACATTTCCTGGGTGATGAACAAGTGGCGGTGAGCCATTTTCGGCTGCTTGCCAAAATAGGTGACGTCGGTGGCGCCCATTTTTTCCGCCATGAACAGGCTTTGGCGCTTTTCGATAGAGGCCTGGTCATGACCGATGAAAAACTTGCCCAGCCAAGGGTGAGCATACAGCTTGTCATAGAAAATCTTGTGTACCCGGTCCAGGGTAGGCATGCCGCCAATGGCAAGATACAGCGATTCAGTCATAGCGCACCTCCGTAGACAGCTAAGGTAGCATAAAGATGTATTTTGAGTAAATGTTACTCGCTGAGACCTATGTCACGACTGGCGCAAAATTCGCGCAGGGCGGGAAGGTGTTCGGCCTTTAGCTGAACATTCAGGCTAACCTGTTGATCATAAATGCTTTGACCGCAGGTGGCCTGGTGGCTGTGGCACCAGTGGCGCAGGTCTCTTTCCTGGGCGAAGTCCAGCCGGGCGAGCACTTCGATGCGTGGCTCATGGCGGATCAGCGGCAACTGCGACACCACGGCCTCGGTGGCCGCTGAATAGGCGCGGGTCAGGCCGCCAGCGCCGAGCTTCACGCCGCCAAAATAGCGAATCACGATCACCAGTACATTGCCTATGCCCTTGTGGGAGATGACGTTCATGATGGGTTTGCCTGCAGTGCCGCCGGGTTCGCCGTCGTCATTCATTGCGGCGCTGCTGGCGGTGGCCGGATTGCCCAGCACATAGGCCCAGCAGTGGTGACGGGCGTCGGGATAGTCCTGGCGGGCCTGTTTGAGTGCGGCCTGCACTTGTTCGCGGGTTTCTACCGCTAAGGCGCGGGCGATGAAGCGACTTTTTTTTACTTCAATTTCCGATTGCAGCGGGCTGGCGGGAGTATAAAAGGGTTTGCTCATGGCGGTATTGTGCCATGCGCGGGGACCGCCGCCAAAGTGGCGTTATCCTGCTTTGCGGGCAGGCAGTGGTGCCAGGTTGTAGCCACTGTGCTGGGCATTCAGTCGTTGTACAAAATCGTCGGCAGACAGGGGTTTGTCGAACAAATAGCCCTGAATATTATCGACGTGCAGACTTCGCAGAATGCCAAACTGGGCCAGATTTTCTACACCCTCTGCTGTCACTTTCAGGCCAAGGCTGTGAGCCATGTTGCAAACCGCAGTACTGATGGCGAGGCTGGTTGGGTCGTGCTCAATTTCATCGACGAAGGTTTTATCCAGTTTGACTGTGTCGATAGGCAATTTTTTGATGCGACTGAGCGATGAGTGGCCGGTGCCAAAATCATCAATGGCCAACTTAAGACCATGTTCGCGGCCGAGTTGATGCAAAACGTGTTGCGCCAGATCGGCATCGGTCATCATGGTGGTTTCGGTGATTTCCAAAACGATTTTATGCGGATCAGCGTTGGTGCGGCGCAGTAATATATCTATGTTGTCGGCCAGATTAGCTTGGCTGAGCTGTCTGGCAGATAAATTAATGGAAATGTATGGCTGTTTATTGGCGCTCAGCCGCGATTGCAGCGATGCCTGAAACAGAAACGCTTGTTCAAACACCCAAGCCCCGATGTCGATGATGCTGCCGGTGATTTCGGCAACGGGAATGAATATCGCGGGAGAAATGTAATTTCCCTGATGACGCCAGCGAAGCAATGCTTCGGCACCGACGATGTTTTGCGTACTGCTGCAGACGATAGGTTGGTATACCAGTTCAAATTCTTTATTTTGTACGGCTGAGCGCAGGCCGCTGGCGATGTGCAGATATTGTTTGGCGTCGTGGCCAATTTGCGGCGTATAAATTTTCCAGCCATTTCTACCTTCCTGTTTGACCGAATACATTGCAGCATCGGCATTGCGTAACAGGACACTGCTATTTTCATCGGCATTGGTTGCGATGACCACACCAATACTGACAGTGGGATAAAACGGAACCTGGTCAATGGTGAAGGGTTCCTTGATCACGTCAATGACTCGATTAACAATGGGCTCAATTTCATCGATGCTGTTTAGATCGTCACACAAAATTAAGAACTCATCGCCGCCAAATCGGGCAGTAATGTCGCCTGGGCGCATAATGCTGGTCAGTGCCTGGCCGATTCTGACCAGCAACGCATCGCCAATATTGTGGCCAAAATTGTCGTTAATGACTTTGAAATCATCCAGATCCAGAAACATCAGGGCAACAAGTTTGTTAGTGCTTTGGAGTCTGTCGAGCGCATTTTGCAAACGTTCGCCAAGATAGTTTCGGTTTGGCAGGCGAGTAAGCGGGTCATGGGTGGCACGCCAGGTAATTTCGGCCAATTCCTGCTTGCGCCTGGATGTGTCACGCAGGCTGACGACGATGTGTGTTTTTTCAAGATGGGTGAATTTGGCAATGGTTGCTTCAGCAGGAAAGAACGAGCCATCTTTTTTATAGCCAACAATTTCCATCCGGTCTCCCATTTCCCTGATTTTATGGCTGCCGTGGACAAAACCGTGGATATGTTTGTGGTGTTGGTGGCGAAGGTGAGGGGGAAGCAGGATTTCTACCGACTGACCAATAAGTTCACTTGCGGTGTAGCCAAACAAATGTTCACTTGTTTTATTTGCCTTGACGATGATGCCGTGCTCATCGGTAACAAGCAGAGCAATGTCAGCAAAATGAAAAATCTTGCTTTCAAACTCGTCAGAAACCGTGGTTTTAAGCGAGCTTCTGCCGGAAGGTAACTGGGATGCTTTTGCTTCGTTTGCAGAGTTTTGCTGGTAACGGGGAGGAATGATGGGTGGAATTCGCCCAAAATATTCAACGATTTCAAATTGGCCGCGAGTATTGCATTTGGTCAGATAGCTGTTGATGTGCGCATGATGAAGTCGGGGATCCATTTGCACATCGCCCTGTGGAGAGCGCAGCGAAATATTTTCCAATGTGGCCACCAGCGTTTCACTATCGGTGGAGCCAGCACTGGCTACTGCGGCAGCAAATGCATGCACGCAAAGATAAGTGCCTTCGCCAAAATTGGTTAGTACGCCATTGCCATCTGGCCATATGCCATTGATGCCAGGCAGGGCTGACAGTTGCTTTAGATAACGGTGATTTTCATCGGTTTCAACGGTCATGAAGTAGCTGTTGACCGAATATAGGTCGGATCTGACATCGGCAGGAAGTTGTTGAGCCATGCATTCGTCGTAATGAGCCATGACGACAGCAATGCGATTCTTTAATCCCTTGTTGTGGAACTGTGTCAGCAAATTTAGTTGGTCATTTCCTGCTGCGTACGGAACAAAAACGTTAGCGCCAGAATTTGCAAGATCTTCTAGCAGAAGGTGGTGGTCGGTTGTTCCCAGCGGGAAATATTGTTCACCCACAATTTCGCCGCCGATTTTTTCCAATACCCTTTTTGCTGCATCAATGGAGCCGCGAGGCCATTCGTAGTTGTTGCCGGCAAAGAAAAATTTAGGGCCGTACTTCTTTGCCATGTATGGGATCATGTGGTAAATCTGCTGATTGGGCAGGGCAGCAAAATGGAAAAAATATCTGTTGTAAATGCTCCCCTCATAAAATGAGAAATTGAGCAACGGAATTTTTTTAGGGACAGAAACCCGTTCTGAAACTGCAATTCGCGAATTGGATAGCAGCGTGCCTATCATTGCGCTGCAATGGTGCTGCTCAGCTAGGCGGATTGCTGCAGGAACTGCGCTGTCAGGCAAGCTGCCATCATCTTCAATGATTATTTGTAATTGCTTGCCAAGTATGCCGCCATTTTTGTTGATTTCTGCGCAGGCTATGTTTGCTGCGTTGGATATTTCCTGGCCATAGATGCTTACAATGCCTGTGAGGGGTGCAAGCAAACCCAGTTTGATGACATCAGCTGTCATGGGATTTTTTCCTCGATAGGTCGTCACTATTATATCGTAGTGAGACGCTGGGAAATTAGGCGACAAATAGTGGCTGTATTAGGGTGTTAGCATTCTGTTGGAATGCTGATGGTGACTTCAGTTCCCTGATTGGTGTCGCTGATAATCTTCATTTCTCCGGACAGCAGGATGACAATACGCTTGACAATAGCCAGTCCTAGGCCTGTGCCGCCGTAGGATCGATTGGAGTTTTCTTCGTTTTGGGTAAATGGCTGCAAAAGGTAGTTTATTTTTTCCTTGGGCATGCCAATTCCGGTGTCTTTAATGGTGACAACAAGTTGATCGTTTCCTTGATGTTTCGCCGATATTTCTATTTTTCCGGTATTGGTAAACGTCACCGCATTCTTGAGAAGTTGATTAATTGCTTCGTTGAAAAGTGTTGCGTCATTGTAAATTGATATGTTGCTGTCGATGTTTTTTGTCAGAGAAATTCCTTTTTTTGCAGCTTCCTTTGTGTGAACATCGATTGTGTTGTTTATTATTTCCTGTAATACATATTTTTGTTTGGACGCCACAAAATCATCAGTGGATATTTTTGTGTACAAAAGTATGTTGTTGATAATGTGGCTGAGATTTTTGCTGGATTGATCAATGATTTTCAAGTAGCTGTTTAGCTCTTCATGGTTGTTTTCCCCGAGATGAATAAGCTGCAGCGCGCCATGGATGCCATTGATGGGGGTGCGCAGCTCGTGCGTCATGTTGGCAATAAAGTTTGATTTGGTAATGTTGGAAATTTCGGCTTTCTTATAGGCGCTTTCAAGTTCGTGATTTTGCTGAATGAGTAGCTGGGTATTGTGAGATATGGCAGATTGCATTGTGTTCATGGCGTTAAGAAGAAGCCGGGTTTCCTTGCCGCCATATTGTTTTATTTCATTGCCAAATTTACCCTGGCCAATATCGGTGGCGATGCTGGTGGCATACTGAATAGGGTTGAGGATGTACTTTTTTACCAGGATCGCAGTGAGTAAAAACCAAAGAAACAGGGATAGTGTGAAAACGCGGGATTGAATTTGTTGGATTTCAATTTCCTGTTGGAAAGATTTTTCCTGTTGGTTGTCCCAGTGGATGGTGGTCATGCCAATGGCGATGTCTAATAGGTCGGTTGGGCGGCGATCCATGCCTCGCACAAAGGTATCTGCAACGATGTGCGGATTGATTTTGGTTTGTAAATATAGTTGTTTAGCTTCACGATATTTCTTACCGAGCATCAGGTGCTCTTTCTGGAAGCGTGCAATGATTTGTTGAATCGATGGGTTTTCAGACAGCAGATCGTGAAGTAGTTGTGCTGTTTGAGTGACTTTGTGTTCCTCTTGCAGCATTTGTTGCCAATATTTTTCTCGGTCGGCTGGTGAGTGACCTCGCAACAAAAAGTCCTTCCATTCCTGAACCTGTTTTTTGAAATGCACTTGTAGCACGCGAGTATGTAGTGCCTGCTGCGAATACAGGTGATGCATTGCGTTGTTGGTGGTGAGGTTGTCGGTGTTTTGCTGCTGATGCCTCGCTTCTTGATAACCAAAGAAGGCGATGGATAAAAACAGGATGATCGCTAGGGTTAAGCGGATGCTCATGGCTGAGATTGTCTGTATTCGGCGAATGAGCTAATTATCGGTCGTACTGCTGTTGAAGTTGATCTCTGAATTTCATTGGTTTCTTACTGGGTTTTCCGAGGTAGGAGCATGAAACCCAGGCGAGTATTGAGAATGGGGGCGGTGGTTGGGGGGAGGCGGCACCACCCTTGGTCGGGTGGTGCCAGGCTGTTAGTGCGGTTTTGCTTCGCGCAAGGCCGAATGAATGGCGGTCTTGGCGATCTGCTGGATCTGGCTGGCAACGCTTTCTACTGGTTGCTCGAACGTACCATTGGTGCGGGGTTTGACTAACATATTATTAGCGTGGCTCTCATAGCTGCCAGTGATGGTTTCATTGAGCTCATTGCTGGCGGTATAGGTCGGGGTGTCAAAACCAGAGTCGCCGTACTGCATGGTGCCGTTCCAGTTGTTGAATTGGAAATCGACGGTACCCCCGTAGTAAAAGGGAGCGTCTGCCTGGTAATAGAGAGTATTGGCTCTTAGCTCGCGGTAGTTGGTTTCCGTAGAGTCGGGAATGTTTTGGAACGATATCTGATCAATGGTGGTGCCGACGCAACCCTCCAAGTTTCCTGTGAGATCACAGGCCTGAGCAATATTGCCTTGTTGGTGCATCTTGTATTTGGCCCTGGAGTCAAACGAAAGGCTGAATTCATCAAAGGTTGTTGTGGCTTTGAGTCTCATCAGGCCGCGTTGGGATGCGGTTATTAATTTCAGGTTATCCAGTTCTCTGAGATGTTTGCCAACAATATCGACCGGATTGTTGAACTGATCGACGATCTGAATATCGTCAAATGTGATGCTAAGGACAATATATTCAATCTTTGTAAAGGGCAGCTCAAAGCTGGGGCATTTCTCCAGGCCGACCAGGTTGACGGTTACCTGTCCATTGCCGTTATGGCCAGCCTCAATGATTGGGTCGCCCATGGCGTTCTTCACGCAGCTATCCTCATTCCCTCCGTTGATCTGGAGTGACGCCGGGGCTTTACTTCCGAAGTCTTCTTCTGCCTCGATCTCGAACGCAACATCGGAAGCATCGATAGAGTCATAAGTGGGGGGGGCGAAATCGGCCAGAGTTAGATCTTCAGCAGGCTTGCCCAGCAGTTCAATGACGCGTTGTTCCGCACTGGGGGGATTGTTCTCGTTTTTGTCCCAAGGGCAGCCTGTCAACAACAGGGCAGAAGCGAGAAGGCAAAGCAATCGAATGTTCATAGCCAACCATCCATAGTTATGTAGATTTATTTGGGGCGAAACGCAGTGTGTCCGCCGAGTTCTTGATTGTATCCCTTATAAATAGCGAGATAAATATGTGAATGGGTGTCCTGTAGTGGTCAACTAATTCCGGACAGTCGTTTAAGTTTTTCTTCTTTCGCCGCAGGCGAAAGGCCATCATTAGCCGCATGAGGACGCCGCTGGTTATAGTGCGCCATCAGGTACCAACCAATATCC
>JAOUHV010000072.1 GCA_029884425.1 Gammaproteobacteria bacterium | reverse complement strand
CCGCCCAGGTCTTTTCCTTCACGCAAGGCCTGGATGGCTGCGTCCATGTCGAATTGAATTTTGTGGGTCATGTTTCATCTCTTTTTGGTGTAGTTTAAAGAAATGACACAGAATTATGAACAGTACCGGGCTTTTGACTGAGATAACCCGATATCATTGAGAAACCAGGCTATCTACCTTCTCCAGCAGATCATCTATATCAATAGGTTTATTGATGTAGTGACGAACCCCCAACCCTAGAGCTATTTCCTCGTTAACTGCCTCGCTGTATCCTGTGCATAGTATTATTGGCAAGCCAGGTCTAATGCTAAGTATTTTCATTGACAACTCTGCTCCAGTCACTGCTGGCATAGTTTGATCAGTAACCACCAAATCAAAACTATCTGGATCTTGTTCAAACGCTTGCATAGCAAGCTTACTATCATAGAAAACTACTGGATCATAACCCCTAATCTCAAAGAGTTCAGTCAGAAAGTTTGCAACTGAGCGCTCATCATCTATTATCAGTATCTTTCCTGCCATCACTAAACTCTCCTGGTTTACGAAATTTTATTCAATAATCCATTTAATAAATTCGCTTCGTTATTTTTTTATCAACAGTGCTTCATCAACCGCTTTCTTCAGATCATCGGGAGAAAATGGTTTTGATATTTCCCAGGCCGCCCCAACAAGTCCAGCAACGGGCAAATAATCAAATTGCCCTGTTATCCCTCCACCGCCAGATATTGCAATAATCGGCAGAAGTGGGTAACTCTTCCTAACCTCCAATATGACATCAATCCCATTTTTTTGTGGCATTACAAGGTCTGTAATTAAAAAATCTACAGGATGATTTTTCAATACACCGATCGCTTCATCTCCATTATTCACCTCTATGATCGTCAATCCTGGATAATCCAATATTTCTTTTATCAATTCACGAATGCTTGCATCATCATCTGCCAAAAGACAGGTATACGACATACTTACCCCCTAAAATAACAACGCCTCTCCCTGCCCCATTCCCGTTTGTGACACGCGTTTACGCATACTATTTTCAATAGCCTCATTCATCTCAATACAGGTTTTATCCATATATTTTATAAATTCTTCGTCAAAACATCCATGCTCCATGACTTCCACCATCATCTCGGCATGTTTTTTCGTTATATATTCAAGAGCCCCTATTTTTAATATAACATCTTCCAGCAACTGCCTGGTCATATCCTCAAACTGCAGAGACCTAACTAATATTGCTATATTATCCGAAATATTTTTCGCTATATCATTAACCCCACCCAACTTGAACTGAACATTCTGATTTAAGCTCTTAATGCTTTCCAGCATTTCTGACATTCGTTCTTTTGACCCCAGCGTCATTGTCATATCCCTAGACGCCATTTTTCCAACAATGACACTCACTTCCGCCATAGTCTTTTCGGTGTGTTTATGCTGAAATTTTATCTGATTACTAAACTCACTACTTCTACCAGATAACACTCTAACTTCATCCGCCACAACAGCAAAACCTCTCCCAGCTTCTCCAGCCCTAGCTGCTTCGATCGCTGCATTCAATGCAAGCAAGTTGGTTTGGTCTGCAATTCCATCAATCTGTCGAAGGAATCGCTCTATAGCCAATATTTGCTCCTTCATATCGGTAATGGCGTACACCAAGCTCATACTACCTTCACTGGTCACCATAATATTATCCACAAATGTCTGGATTAATTTATTGGCCTCTTCAGCAACCTTGTGATTCCCCCTATCATCGAAGCTTTCGGTTCTTATTCTTTCAACCATATCACCCACAAGCTCCGTTTGAATCTTTACCTGCTGCTCCACCCCTTGAAAACCTGATACAAGACCGGCAATTGAATCTGCCTGAATTGATGAAACCTGCCGTATTTCGCTTTTTATACTTTCAATAATGTTTTCAAAATCGACTTTAACTACCGACCGATTAACAACACTAATTTTTGCATCATTTTTAGCAACAGCCTTATTTCTTAACAATCTGTAATAGGCGAAATAATGTAGAACCCATACAAAAGCCACAAAAATAACACAATAAAATTCCGGTAATACATTTTTATAGGATATATAATATGCTAGCGCAGCAGTCACACCTATTGGGACAATCCCCACGAAAAAATACATACCAAAACGATCTCCGATGATTAGAAATTCGATTTCAATTCATTACTGCATTGCACAAGCTTCGGTTTTATATATTCCCCCCATCCATATGGCGTAACATCACCAGTCTTACTGAACTCATTACCACTTACAATATGTAAAAAATTGTCACGCAAATCCTCCATTTTATAGTGCGATATACCAAACCAGCTTATATCCAGCTACATCAACACAATAAAATTGACACAACGAGTCATAAGCATAAATCCTATAACCACAGAGTCAGTAACAATATGGATGACGCTGTCTTTAATTATGCAAATCTCATGTTTTAAAAAATGAAATGCCGAGCACAAAGGCCCGGCATTGGTAAGAATGGAACGAAAAACCTCTATTTCAAATAAAACTATGGCTCCACGCTCTCCTGCGTTATCGAGCGAAAATCACGCATCCCTCGCCCTAGTTCACTAATGGCCAGTGGCTCGTAAACAAAGTTTCCCTGCACATAATCCACACCTATTTCGAGGAGAATATCCATCGTGGGTTGGTCTTCGACAAATTCTGCGATGGTCTTTAGCTTCATCGCGTGCCCTACTTGATTAATGGATTCAACCATAACTCTGTCCACTTCATCCACGGCGATCCCACGAATAAAATTGCCGTCAATTTTGAGAAGGTCTACCGGTAAGTTTTTCAAATAGGCAAATGAAGACATCCCACTGCCAAAATCATCCAAGGCAAACTGACAGCCCAACAACTTCAACTCGCGCATAAAACGGCGAGCGTGGTTAATATTCGAGATGGCCGCTGTTTCGGTAATTTCAAAACAGACACGCTGGTTTGGAATGGGATAGCGCTTGAGCTGATCAATAACAAACTCCAGGAAGCCCGGACTTCCTAAATTGTCGCCCGAAATATTGATCGTACAAAACTCAAATTCATCCCCCGCTCTGAAACGATCTTCCGCCCACGCAAGCCCGTTACTGACAACCCAACGATCAATATGTAGCATGAGATTATAACGTTCAGCCGCCGGCAAAAATGCCCCTGGGGGGATCACTCCACCGCTTGCATCAATCATGTCCAATAACAGTTCATAGCAATGCCGCTGAACCCCATCCTCACCCAAAGATATAATCGGCTGAAAACGTAAACGGAAACTGTCATTTTCCAGTGCCTGCTGAATTCTGTTTACCCATTGCATTTCGCTACGGCGACGCAACAACTCCTGATCGTCAGGCTGGTAAGTATGTACGCGATTCCGTCCTGTCTCCTTCGCTACATAACATGCAGCATCTGCAGAACTAAGCGCTGTCGTCAAACTTTCAGTCTCGGCATTAACTTCCACCAGACCGGCACTGATGCCGACACTAAACGTTTTATCGCCCCAAATAAAACGAAACACTTGAATATTGTGCAACAACCGATCGAGAACCTGCTGCGCCTGTTTGCCCGTACAATTAAGGAACAGAACACCAAACTCATCCCCGCCAAGACGACTCACCGTATCTCCAGAACGACTAGAAGCATGCATCACATCTCCCAGTTGTCGCAGCAACTCATCGCCAGCCACATGACCACAGGTGTCGTTTACGACCTTAAACTGATCAAGATCCAGATAGCACAATACGTGTGTCAAATTTGATTGGCGCGCGCTGGCGAGCGCCAGCCCCAATACGCGTTCAAATTCGCGTCGATTCACCAAGCCCGTTAACGCATCATGCGTCGCCAGATAGTCCATTTTCTTGGCCATGGCACGCGCTTCCGTCACATTACGAAAAACAATCACTGCGCCATTCACACCTTGCTCGTCAACCACGGGTGATACCGAGTAATCAACCGCAATTGCGGGGCCTGATTTACCGACAAACATCTCATCCGAAACGCGCGCACGCTGCCCGTAATTAAGGGCTCGATAAATAGAAGTACGCTCGTACTCGATCACTTTTCCGGAGGAATCGAGATGGGTAATTAATTCCGCGATGTTACTACGCCCAATTTCCTGTTCAGAAAACCCGAGCATCTCCTGAGCCGCTGCGTTGGAAAAATTACACTGCCCGGCCGCACTAAAACCAATAATCCCTTCGTCCATGGATTCGAGCAAAAGACGATCCCGCACTTCACGCCGCTTCAACTCGAGCTGGGTTTGCTTGCGTTCGGTAATATCCTCGGCTACACCTGCAATGCTGCTCTGCTGTCCGCTGTCGCCCACGACAGGATAAACGCGAGCGCGTATCCAGCGAACATTCCCCTCCTCCGTGATCACCCGAAATTCAGGAAGAAAATGGATATCATCTCTACCTATCTGATCGATGTACCTAGACAAATGGCGCCTTAAACCCGGCAAATCATCCTTGTGAACTCTATCCATCCAGGATGTCACCGAGTCATATAACGATTCACAGCTTTTCCCCCAAATCCGCTCATAGGAGGGAGAAACATAAAACAGTGTTCGCCAATCACTGGAGGCTAGCCAGAAAACCTCGTGGACACTGCCGGCCAATTGTTCAAAGCGCTGCCGGGTCAATTTGAGCTGGTTAAGTGCGTGATGCTTCTCGGTCACGTCCATGGCAAGGCCAATAATGCCCTGCACACTACCATTGGAGTCGCGCAATTTGACTTTGGTGATTTCCAAGACGTGAATCTGTCCATCCATAAATGGCACATATTCAACGGAGATATGGGGCTGCTCCTGCTGCAAGCACTCCTTGTCAGTGCGCATGCAGTTGGCTGCCATTTCTTTGGGGTAAAGCTCGGCGTAATGCGGAACACTGAGAAAATCATGTTCAGAAATTCCTACCGCCTCGCAAAAAGTCTTGTTGACGAAGCGCAACCGCCCGTCCAAACCCAACAACCATATACCTAACGGAGCGTTGTCGAGTATGGTCTGATGAATGTGATCCTTGATCAAGTCAATATCATTCCAGGGATTCTGCTTCATATTATTCGGTTTTCCCTCTCCCAAAATATCGGCACTCACTTATTCTTCAAAAAGCCTACGATGGACAACAATACACCACCATAGGCAGGGTTATAATACTCCAACCCGTTGCCAGTGTTAAACAATATATAGCCCGCATATCAAACAGTTGAAGGGTAACGCTGGTATTTATCATGAGTTACATCAAGGATTCGAGAATCTGTAATTCCGCAGCAACGCTGTCTTGCAAGCCCAAAATCTGCTGATAACGCAGTTTGAGCAACTTTGCATGAGGCGTCTGCAGTAGTTCCTTAATAAGTTTCTCGGTTAACCCAAATTCCATTTCATGCGCCAATAAATTACAAAATCCAACAATTATCAGATGTTTACCGTGCTTTGCTGGCACTGGAGGTAAGTGGTGATACCGCGATACCTGGGAAAACTCCTCGGGAAAACGCCATTGCTCGAACACATTCCCACCAAATTCACAGTGCAACCGATTTAGCGCTGCCTCCACGTCCACCATGTCCGTGGATTTATTCAATTTGGTAGGCATGCTCTGCAGTATCCTCAACAACGCCAGCTTACCCAGATCGTGCAACAAACCGTAAGCAAACAACGCATCTGGACGCGAATAGGACAGATCTTGCCCTAATTGCTTACTGGCTACTGCCACCGTCAGCGTATGCCGCCACAGTTTTTCCCGCAACTCTTTGAGTGGCGAGGTTTCAATCTTAAACATCTGGTCGTGACTGAGCATCATCACATAGTTAAGCGCCCGCTCCAGCCCAACCCGTCCGAGCGCCTCTGCGGCAGTTCGCACTTTATTACCCCCGGCAAACTGCACCGAATTGGCGGCTCGCAACACACGGGCACTCACTGCCGGTTCTTTTTCCAGCAGCCCGCCGATGGCCTGTAAACTGGCCTGATCATCCTGCATCATGTCGATTAATTTTTGTAGCAATACCGGCTGTGAGGGCAATTCAATTTCGCCGTTATATATGCGCCGCTTTAAATCATCGAGCAGAGAACCACCCGTCGGACTTTCAGACTGAGCTTTATCAACGGGAGGTGACGCTGATTTAACTACCAGGGTCATGATTTTTTGTCGAAAACTGGCAACATTAATAGGCTGGAGTAAAAAATCATCCACACCATCACGCTCCCACTGCTTCCACGATGCCCGCTCCAACGGCGACACAATACCCAGAATCGGCATCGTTTTCAGCGAGGTATGAGCCTTTAACCGACGCACCAGTTCCCGCCGCTCGGGCAAGGTATCACTCAATTCCACCATCAGCAGCGAAAAGCGCGTATCTTTAATCGCCAGAATGGCATCTTTGACGCTATCTGCGACCATCACCTTGCCGCCCATCACGGTACACTCGTCGACGATCTGTATCCGTTCGGGCGCATTGCCATCAAGTAACAGCAAATTGGCATTATTTATGGCGGTGTCATTTCCCACCCAGGCACCTCTCTTCTGGCATCCCGTCACAACCCAGAAAATCATCACGTTACAACAACGGAAAGTCCTTAGCCACTATCGGCAAATATGCGCATTTTTTGCAGCCAATCTTGCGGCGCGAGCCAACCAAACCGCCAACAAGACACCAATTGTTGCCAAATTATCCCCATATCTGGCCAATTTTCCATTATCATCAGCCAATTAGAACACGCCATGAACAGCATGAGGGCTGCGAATGACTACACCACCAGAGGAGCTACTGCACGTTGGCTGGCGTGAATGGTGCTCACTACCGGAACTGGGTCTGCCCAACATCAAGGCCAAAATCGATACCGGTGCCCGTACTTCCTGCCTGCATGCATTCGAGCTACAAACCTTTCGCGAAGGCGGCGCACTATGGGTACGGTTTGGCGTTCACCCCGTGCAAAAGAAAAGCAAACTGAAGGTATACTGCCAAACTCCTGTCATTGACCAGCGCATGGTGTCCGATTCTGGCGGCCATCGCGAGAAACGTTTTGTGATTCAAACCATGCTGGCGCTGGGAGGGCAACAATGGCCGATCGAAATGACGCTTACCAACCGCGACACCATGTTGTTCCGCATGCTGCTGGGGCGCACTGCCATGGAGCAACGCATCCTGGTTCAGCCGGGTGCATCCTTTTTGCAGGGACGTCCAGACAGAGCCTCCAAACCATAAAAAATTGACGCGGTCCCCATGAAAATTGCCATTTTATCCCGAAACAAAAAACTTTATTCCACCCAGCGCCTGGTGGAAGCCTGCAAGCAACGCGGCCACGAAGTTCGCGTCATCGACACCTTGCGCTGCTACATGAGCATCAATTCCGATCGCCCGGAAATCCACTATCGGGGTGAAAACCTTGCCGGCTTTGACGCCGTCATTCCACGCATTGGCTCCTCCATCACTTTCTACGGCACAGCGGTAGTGCGTCAGTTTGAAATGATGGGCGTGTTTTCGGTCAATGAATCGGTCGCCATCACCCGCGCCCGTGACAAATTACGTTCGCTGCAATTGTTATCACGCAAAGGCATCGGTATGCCCAGCACCGCCTTCGCCCACTCGCCCGATGACGTGCAGGACATGATCAAAATGGTCGGCGGAGCTCCGCTGGTGATCAAATTACTGGAAGGCACCCAGGGCATTGGCGTGGTACTCGCCGAAACCCAAAAGGCTGCGGAAAGCGTGGTCGAGGCTTTCTTCGGACTCAAAGCCAATATTCTGCTGCAGGAATACATCAAGGAAGCCGGCGGCTCCGATATCCGCTGCTTCGTGGTCGGCGGCAAAGTCGTTGCGGCAATGAAACGGCAGGCCATGCCCGGCGAATTCCGCTCCAACCTGCATCGCGGCGGCAGCGCCGAGCTGATCAAAATTACCGAAGAAGAACGTGCCACCGCCATCGCCGCCGCCAAGGCCATCGGCCTGAACGTCGCCGGGGTGGATTTGCTGCGCTCCAATCGCGGCCCACTGGTGATGGAGGTCAATTCCTCCCCCGGTCTGGAAGGCATCGAGTCGGCTACCGGCAAAGACATCGCCGGCATGATCGTCAAATTCATCGAAAAAAATGCCAAACCGCACAAAACCCGTACCAAGGGCAAAGGTTAAGCCCATGATGAACGACGCCCTGGCCATTAATGGCATCACCATCAAACCAGGCAGCCGCATCACTCTTGATCTGCCTGCGGGCAAACTATACACCCACACGCCGATGTCGATTCCGGTCCATGTGGTCAGCGGCAAACTAGCGGGCCCCCGGCTGTTCATCAGCGCAGCCATCCACGGCGACGAAATCAATGGCGTGGAAATCATCCGCCGCCTGCTCAAACTGCCGATATTGCGCCAGTTGCGCGGCACCCTGATCACCGTGCCCATCGTCAACGTCCACGGCCTGGTGCATCACTCCCGTTATTTGCCAGATCGCCGCGATCTAAATCGCTCCTTTCCCGGCTCGGAAAAAGGCTCGCTGGCAGCGCGCCTGGCCTACCTGTTCATGCAGGAAATCGTTGCCAAAAGCACTCATGGCATCGACCTGCACACTGGCTCGCTCCATCGCACCAATCTGCCGCAAATCCGCGCCAACCTGGACGACCCGGAAACCGCACGTTTAGCCAACGCCTTTCAAACGCCGGTGATCATTTCCTCCAACCTGCGTGATGGCTCACTGCGCGAAGCCGCTGCCGAATACGGTGTGCCAATGCTGCTGTACGAAGCCGGCGAGGCACTGCGCTTTGACGAAGTCTCCATTCGCGCCGGCGTCAACGGCATCATCAACGTCATGCGCGAGCTGGGCATGCTGGGCCGCGCACGCAGCAAGCCCAAAACAACCATCGAACCCGTCATCGCCCGCTCCAGCAGCTGGGTGCGCACCCCGGAAAGCGGTATTTTTCGCAGCATTGTGCCGTTGGGGGCCAGGGTAAAAGAGAACATGTTATTAGGCGTGGTCGCCGATCCCTTCGGTGAGCGGGAGGCGCAAATTCTCGCCCCCTACAGCGGCATCGTCATTGGCCGCAACAATCTGCCATTGATCAACGAGGGCGATGCCCTGTTTCATATTGCGCGCTTTGAAGATGTGCGTGATGCCGCCGCTGCCGTTGAGGAATTCCACGAAGAACACCTCAGCGCCCTGGCGGACGAACCCAGTGCCGAAGGACCGATCATTTAGAGAGAAGATAAAAATGGAGGCTAGGCCCGGAGTCGAACCGAGGTCCACGGATTTGCAATCCGCTGCATAGCCACTCTGCCACCCAGCCGGAGAATTTACCGCCACACCGACTTGGCCGGCGCAGGGTAGGCATCGTTCACGACACCTGAAGAAATTTGGAGCGGGAAACGAGACTCGAACTCGCGACCCCAACCTTGGCAAGGTTGTGCTCTACCAACTGAGCTATTCCCGCAAAAGAGGCGCGCATTATATGCCGCACCCTGTCAAAGCACAAGCCTAAATCCCGAGCAAAATCATTGATTGGTTATTTCTTGCGTAGTCGCAACTGGTTCTGTTCCTGTTCAATCTGGAACTGGAATTGCCCTAACACGTCCATGCCCAGCAAACCATCGGCTTGCAATTCACCCAGCTCCAATCCCACCACCGACAGCCCCGGCAGACGAACGCCCCCCAGCGAAAACTCATCCAACTGAAAAATCTGACCATCCGTCAGCCCATTAGCCGTACTGAATCGCCGGGTCGTCTGTGCCTGCGCCGGGCCATAACCGGCCCGCGCCAACACCTGTGGTCGCAACACCGTCATGGTCGCACCGGTATCGATCAACAAGGAGGCTTCGGTGCGCCCGTCCAGGGTCACCGGCAACAAAAAATGCCCGCCCTGGCGCTGCAGATTAATCACCACGTCGTTGCGCGCCAACCGGC
>JAOUHV010000071.1 GCA_029884425.1 Gammaproteobacteria bacterium | reverse complement strand
GCATCAAACCGCGGGTGAATGGCGACTGGGGTGCGATTCGCACCATTCCTGGTAATGTTCCCACCTTTTACAGTCACGGTGAAAAATCCGGTGATGTGCGCGCCATTCAATGGCTGGATGGATTCGTACCCGATTCCATGTACGAAAATCTGGAGCTGAAAGCGTCTCTGCCCAAGCTGGAAGGCTGCGTCGGCAAGCTGCGCGTTTACACGCCGGTGGTGCAGTTCTGTGATTCAGGGTTGATGAATGCCTGGATCAAGGAGCCCACCAACCAGTTTTCCGCAGACGTGATTTCTGCCGGCTATGCGCCCTATTTTGACGTGGTGCGCAACAACACAAAAAATCCATTGCCGGAAAGTTGTGGCGGCGTGGCAGAAACGGTAGAGGTTTATCCGAGCGCAGAAGATATCGACAGCTATTTGCCCGTGGCCAATCCGGTGGCGAACAAGGCAAGCGCCGAGCGTAATGACTCGCAGGATAATGCCTCCCTGGCATCGGTGGGTTGGTTCTCTGTGCTTGCCGCCGCGCTGTTAATGCTGATGCGGACGCGTCGCCGTTTGGGATAATCCCGCTGGGTAAAGCAGAAAACAAAAACGGGCGCGTTATGCGCCCGTTTTTTTATAGCGAACCCGCTGAAATTAAGCTTTCTTGCGGAAGGCGCCCATGCCCAACAGGCCCAGTGCCAACAGCACTAGTGCAGCAGGGGCAGGTACTTCGGTCGATGGGCCGCAAGGAACGCCGGGGGTGGGAACGCAAGTTTGGTTGCCACCGTCAACGGCCAGGGTGGCTTTGCCCAAGGTGACTTGCCAGCCGACGTTTGTGCTGTCGATGTCCATACGAACCTGCAGACCGGCATTCACTTGTGCTTCTGCCCAAGCGTAGCCACTCAGATCAAACGTGGTGAATTGCCAAATGTCATTACCACCGGCCAGAAAACCCAGATCTACCCAGCTACTGCCGTCAAAGGCCTGGATGATATCCCGTTCGCCGGGGTAAACAGTTGTACCAGCGTAATCAACATCAAACGCAGAAATTTCTAGGGTGATGCTGCTAAAGCCGGAGCCGGCGATGGCATTGTGGGTCCAGCCCCAATCTTGGTTTCCGTTACGATAGTAGGTGGGCGCGTCCTCTTTGTGAGCGTCACTCTCAACGAAAAACTCACCTGCTACGTTGTTGGAATATTCCTGCACGTCGGTGGTAGGTACCGCGTGAACAGCCATGGATGAACCCAGCAGCAGTGCGCCGAGGGCGAGCAGTTTAGTAACGTTCATTGATTTCTCCCGATTAGATTGTTTTTGTAACCCACGAAAAAAACACAGATTTTTCGTATGCTGGGATGCGTTAGGCAAGATTAAGACCAAATAAAAATTGTTAAACAATTCAAATGTCTGCATGTGCGTGAATCGCGTGCTGCGTGGCGAGTGTAAACTTGATCGACAGTTTTGCAGTGAGTGGCGGACAGGATTTTTCCTGTCCGCAAACAGTTAAAACCAGGCGCTGATGCCGATGGCGGTACTCCAGTGGCCACGATCATTGCGCAACCTTTCGGTGTCGCCAAGATTGCGTAATCCCTCGATGCCGATGTAGGGAGCCAGTTCGCGACGGGCCTGATAGTGCAATCGCAATCCTGCCTGCCATTGACTCAAACCGCTGCCGATTTGATGTTGCTCATCACGATGACTGTGAGCAACCAGTTCCATCTCTGGTTCCAATCCCAGGCGTTGGCTAAGCATCCATTCCTGGCCGAGTTTCAGATGAACGCTGCTGTGTCCCTTGTCATCGATAAATACGCTGGTGAGCGTTTCGATGAAATAGGGGGCCGTGCCATGAATGGCGAGCACCAGCAAGGTTTTGTCCGCAAGATTTTCCTGTTTTTCTGCGGCAATGCCCACTTGACCATCCCAAAACGGCAACAGTGCACGATTGAACAGCACTTGCTGCTTTTGTTCCTGGGTGATGCCATCCTGGTGTTCACCTTCGGATTTGATCCACAACTTGTTCAGCGTGTTGCCCAGCCACATTTGCGCGTTCCAGCGCATGCTGGTTTCGCCGTCGCTGCTGTTGCTGTGTTCCAGATGTTTGATCATCCCCTTGAGTATCATTGGATCATCGTCCATGGCCCAGGCCGAGCCGGTGGTGAACAGTGCAATCAGTGTCAGTAATATTTTCATGTTGTTCTCCTTACGCGACCCGAACCACACGGAACATGCCCATCATGTGATGCATCAGATGGCAATGAAACGCCCAATCACCTGCGGCATCCACATTGACTTGGTAGCTGATCTTGGCGCCGGGCTGAACGATGATGGTGTGTTTTTTGGGAAGACGCATGGCGTCGCCGGTTTCCAGTTCGCTCCACATGCCATGCAAATGCATGGGGTGATTCATCATGGTGTTATTGATGAACGTGACGCGAACACGCTCGCCCAAGCGCCATTGCAGCGGAGGTGCGTGATGACTGGGGATGCCATCAATCGACCAGTGGTAGCGCTTCATGTTGCCGGTCAGTTGCAGCACGATTTCGCGATCCACCGCGGGCGTGTGGTGATTGTGATTGGGGCTGCGCAGATCGGCGTAGGTCAGCACGCGCCGACCATTGTTGCGCAAACCCACGCCAGGATCATCAAGCCGGTATTGCGGATTTTGCGCAATCATGTCGATCAGCGGATTGTTGCTGTCCAGTGTAACGCCGTTGTTGGTCGAGTTTGATGGCGCTGCATGATTGCCATGAGACTGGTGCGAACCGTGTTCAGCGTGCGTTGACTGCGCGGCGGGTTCAGCATGTTGTTCGCCGTGCCCCATGCCCATGTCAGCGTGACTGAGTACCGGTTTGGCATCCATGGCGGGAATGGCAGCAAGCATTTTTTCATCGGGCGTGAGCGAGCCACAGGCGTAACCAGAGCGATCGATGGCCTGGGCAAATACGCAATATGGCTGGTTGGCCCGGGGTTCGACGATCACGTCGTAGGTTTCGCCGGGAGCAATGCGAAATTCATCGACGCTGACTGGTTGCACGTACTGACCATCCGCTGCAACCACGGTCATTTTCAGACCAGGAATGCGTGCATCGAAAAATGTCATGGCGCCGGCATTGATAAATCGCAGCCGGATTTTTTCACCGGGCGCAAACAAGCCGCGCCAGTGAGCGGCGGGCGTCATGCCGTTCATCAAAAATGTGTAACTGCTGCCGGTGACATCGGAAATGTCGCGGTCATTCATCCGCATCTGATTCCACATTTGCCGGTCACGCCAGGTTTGCAGCACGCCTTTTTCGCTGATGTCGCGCCACAAATCAGCCACGGTGCGCTCGTTGTAGTTGTAGTAGTGATCCAGTTTTTTCAGTTTGCGAAAGGTGATCGCCGGATCTTCATCGCTCCAGTCGGACAGCAGAATCACGTAGTCACGATCGTAACGAAATGGTTCCGGTTCCTTTGGATCGATGATGATCGCACCGTATAGGCCGGTTTGTTCCTGATGGCCGGAATGACTGTGGTACCAGTAGGTGCCACTTTGTTGCGCCTTGAATTGGTAAGTGAACGTTTCGCCTGGGGCGATGCCGTCGAAACTCAGTCCCGGTACGCCGTCCATGTTGGCAGGCAGAATCAATCCATGCCAGTGTATGGAACTGTCGACGCGCAACTGGTTGTTGACGCGGATGGTGATTAACTCACCTTCTTTCCAGCGCAAGGTGGGCGCGGGCAATGAGCCGTTGATGGTGGTGGCCATCGCCGATGTGCCGGTGAAATTTACCCGCTGTGCAGCAATTCGCAAATCAACGGAATTACCTTGAAGAATGTTGGCGGAATATGGCGTTGCATTTTGTGCGTAGGCCAGTGGAAATTTTGCGCCCAGGCCGCACAGCAGCGAGCCAGCGGCCACGCCTTTGACAAAACGCCGGCGTGATAAATGGGTTTCGGTAAACGACGAAACGCGATCATTGGATGTCATGATAATCCCCAAAATGGTTATAAAAAAATCGATCAGGCTTAAAGCGCAGAGCGTTTGGGGGGGCGATACAGTTTGTTGAGGCGTTGTTCAGAACTATGCATGGACACCGCAGGCAGTTGCGGTGGTGATAGTAGCGGAATGGAGGCTGTTGGTGGATTGGGCACAGCAATCATGCACAGACTGCAGTGGTCGTGCGAGCAGGTCGCGTGACGCTCATCGGCCTCTGGCTGCTGACAGTGATCGGTGCTGCTCATGCTGCTGACCGAATCACTGGTTTGCAGTGAGGTCATGAGCATGGCTTGCGCACTGGTACTGAACAGTAACAGAATGGCCAGCGAAATGCGGATCATGTTGGATGAAAGGTTGTGCATGTGATCATTTTTGTCCAAAACAGCTTATAGAGTCAAAATTCATCAACAAAGTTCAGCGAATGTTTTGGTCAAGACGTTTTTTGCTTGGCCACGGCATAGACTATGCTGTTAAACGGGCGGATTGATCCAGCCGCACACTATGACCTTAAATTTAGAAGAGAAAATACCATGCCCGAGATAATTCCCAATTGGCACCCGATGTTTGTTCATTTCAGCGTCGCGTTGCTGTCGCTGACGGTGCTGCTGCATTTGCTCACCAAGGTGGTGGGCGGCGCGCTGCAAAATGATGTGCGGCTGGTGGCTCGCTGGTGTCTGTGGATGGGGGCGGTAGCGGCGCTGTTCACCGGTGCCACCGGCATCTATGCGTTCAATACCGTGGCCCATGACACCCCTTCGCACCTGGCGATGATCGAGCACCGCAATCTGGCGCTGCCGACGATTCTGTTTTTTGCGGCGCTGGCGATTTGGTCGTTCATGCAGCGCCTGAAGGTGAAAGAGGCGTCGGCGCCATTTTTGCTGGCCTTGTTGGTCGCCGGTGGCCTGTTGGCGTCGACTGCGTGGCACGGCGCTGAGCTGGTGTATCGCCATGGTCTGGGGGTAATGTCCCTGCCGGACGCGGCGGAGCACGACCATGCCGCGGGTCATGATCACGCCGATGGTGGTCATGGGCATGACAATCTGGATTCGCACCCTGCCGGTGACGGTGAAAATATGAGCGAGGAAGGCGGCGAAACGGGCGAGTCGGTTATCCACCTGCACAAAGACGGCAGTGCCCACCAGCACTGATGGTTTGACCCCCGCCGGCGGCGGGGCAACGACGGAGACAGGATCATGATGGCACAACAAGACGTAGGCTGGGGAATGGGATTGGGGCATGTACCGCTGGGCTGGCTGTTTTGGGCGCTGGTGGTCGTCGGTTTGGTATTTTTGGTCAAATCGCGGTTTTTCTCAGGCAAATAATTGCAGGGAATGTCCGTGCCCGCCGGTTTCGGTGGTGGCAACGGCGGCCAAAAAATGCGACTATTAGCACCGGCTTTGCGGCGCTGGCTAATGGCGGCAAAGTCATGATTATTGATGATAACTGACTGAATTTTATGGCGATTGCCGGGGCTTATGGGGCTCCGGAGTGAAGGGTGACAGTATGGCGCGTGGCGTGAATAAAGTGATTTTGGTGGGCAACCTAGGTAAAGATCCAGAGGTGCGGTACATGCCGTCAGGTGGAGCAGTGGCGAATTTGACCATCGCTACCTCCGAAACGTGGAAAGACAAGGCGTCCGGCCAAAACCAGGAACGCACCGAGTGGCACCGGGTGGTGATGTTCAACCGTTTGGGCGAAATTGCCGGCGAATACCTGCGCAAAGGCTCCAAAGTGTACATCGAAGGCAAGCTGCAAACACGCAAATGGCAGGACAACAACGGCCAGGATCGTTTCACCACTGAGATCGTTGCCAGCGAAATGCAAATGCTGGACGGTCGCGGAGCCGGTGCAGCCGACATGGGCGGTGCAGCGCCGCAACAAGGCTACTCGAACGCGCCGCAGCAGCAATCCCGGCAGAAAGCGGGTGCCCAGTCTTCGCAAAATCAGTACGGCGATAATGCGCCGGCTGCCGTAGATTTTAGCGATTTCGACGACGATATCCCGTTCTAGAGTTCACCTATCGTAGTTTTGTAAACACAAGCCCAGTAGATATTGTTTCTGCTGGGCTTTTTTAATTGTCACGGTTTGACAAAAACGAAGTGGAAAGCTCTCTTATTCCGCAGCCATAAATCAATTTCTCCAGAAGCGCTTGTTGTGTTGGGGCGCGATCACTCTTTTGGTGCAGGCGAGACAAATCCTCGCCTGCTATCAGTGCAAAAAATAATTTATGCCCTGTTCCAGGAGGGTGAGTTGTTTTGATAAAACCAAATAAAAATACGCAGTTATCTCAAATTTCCAGCATTGGCATAGCTATTGCCGTCTGACGGTAAATAGACTTGAGATGTTTACCCATGAACGTATTGCTCATAGACGAATCCCTTTCAAGCTCAGACGTCCTGCGCAGGGCGGTCGTCAATGATGGCAATAGGGTTGTTTCTAACAATGACGTATCTTGGCTAATTGCCGGGCGGATAAAGTTGGTTGACGTAGAGCTGATTATTGTTAATGTCGAAGCGGTTTCTTTCGACATGATGAAGGCGCTGCGGCAAATTGTTCAGCATCATGCCTTGCCTATCGTTATTTTTGCGCAGCGTGAAGGCGTGGTTCGTAGTTCCGATGTGGTTAAGCTGGGGATTTGTGCATATATCATCGATGGACTTTCAGTAGAACGGATAAAGCCAATTCTGGAAGTGGCACAAGCGCGCTTTGAACAATTTCGCCTGTTGCAGGATGAAATTTTGGCCAGTAAACAAGCGCTTTCTGAACGCAAGGATATAGAGCGAGCCAAAGGTATTTTGATGCGTCAGCGAAATTTCAGTGAAGATGAAGCCTACAATACGCTGCGTAAAACCGCGATGAGTCAAAATAAACGCCTTGCTGACGTGGCGAGAAGTATTATCAGTGTGGCCGACATGTTTGGCTAAAAATCGTTGAAGCAGCTCTGATATCTCATCAATGGTGATGAGGCTGTTACACTATGGAAGTGGAAAAGACAATGTTGGAAAAAACGTTGGCAATTATATTGGCCGGAGGCATGGGGTCACGTTTGCATCCACTGACTGAAGACAGAGCAAAGCCTGCCGTTCCTTTTGGTGGAAAATATCGCATTATCGACTTTGTTCTTACCAATTGTCTGCGTTCTGGTATACGTCGGGTTTTGGTGTTGACGCAATATAAATCACACTCTCTGCAGAAACATGTGCGTGATGGGTGGTCGATATTTAATCCGGAGTTGGGTGAGTATATAACGCTGGTGCCACCGCAGATGCGTACTGGAGAGCGATGGTATGCGGGCACTGCAGATGCGATTTACCAGAATTTATATCTACTACAACGTAGTGGTGCCGAGCATATTATGATTTTGCCGGGTGATCATATTTATCGGATGGACTATGCGCCGATGATGGCGTTTTACCAGCAAAATGATGCTGATCTCACTGTCGCCTGTATGGATGTCGCCCTCGAGGAGGGTAAACAGTTTGGCATCATGGCGCTCGATGACAATATGTGCATTGAAAGTTTTGTCGAAAAACCCGCCAATCCTGCTCCCATGCCTGGCAGTAACGATCGAGCATTAGCGTCGATGGGAATTTATATTTTTTCAACCAACCGATTGTTGGATGTGTTGACTGAAGATCATGCGGATGAAAATTCATCTCATGATTTTGGCAAAGACATCATTCCAAAAATGATTCATTCCAGCAAGGTGTTTGGCTACCGATTCGGTGGCGAGACCGGGCGAGTTACTCCAGACAATTATTGGCGCGATGTTGGAACTATTGATGCCTATTATAAAGCCAATATGGATTTGCTGGATCAGGTGCCTCCGATGAACCTTTATCAGGTGGAATGGCCTATTCGCACCTATTCCGGGCAATATCCGCCAGCGCGCACGGTGTCCGGGGATGGTGGTAGTGAAGGTCTGGCGATCAATTCAATAGTCTCTAGTGGAACGGTAATTTCTGGTGCCAGTGCGCAGCGTTCAATTTTGTTTAATAACGTTTATGTCGGCGATGAATCGCACGTGTATGAGTCTCTGCTATTTGAAGGCGTCAAGGTTGGTCGTGGTGTCCATCTTAATAAGTGCATCATCGATAAAGGTGTTGAAATTCCAGATGGCGAAGTGATTGGATTTGATGTCAATGTTGATATGAAGCGATTTGATGTGTCGGCAGGCGGTGTGGTTGTTATTCCAAAAGGTTATCAATTTTAGATGTTCGCTCTGCACGTTAATGATGCGCTTATTATTTGTTTGTTGCACTGATGTGGCTCTTTTGGCGCCAGATTAATCTAGCTCATTGATCACTGGTTTCGGTAAAACAACAAGTTAGTGGTTTGTCACATAGTGTGCTGATATAAAACAAATGCTGTTATGAGATTTTAAGCAGCGAATATTTGGACAACGGCGTCCATTCACCAGACACAATTTGTGTCATTGGTGGGTGGGCGTTTTTTTTTGCACTGCAGGAAGGAAAATCAATGAAGCAACAACGTAAAACAAAACGGTTCAATATCACTCCAGCACTGCTGTTTCCTTTGGCAATACTGGCGGGTTACCAAAACAGTGCGAATGCAGATCCGCTTTATGAAGCGGTTGTCGGCGGAAAGGCTGGGGTTGAATTGCGCTATCGCTACGAGACCGTTGATCAGACGGGCATCAGTGAGAAGGCAGCAGCCTCAACATTGCGCACGCGTCTTAACTACGCAACGGCAGGGTTCAACGATTTTGCCGCTTTTATGGAGTTTGACAATGTCACTGCGCTTGGTCAGGTTAAATATAACGATGGTACAGGCTTGTCTTCGGCGAAAACCAGCTATCCGGTGGTTGTTGATCCTGAAGGTACTGAAGTTAATCAAGTCAATATTAGCTACAGCGGGATTGATAAGACGACGCTGACGCTCGGTCGCCAGAGGGTAGTTTTCGATAACGCTCGTTTTATCGGCAACGTCGGCTGGCGTCAGAATGAGCAAACCTATGATGGCCTCACCGTGGTCAATCGATCGTTGGCAGATACCAGCATTGCTTACGGTTATATACGCAACGTCAATCGAATCTTTGGTGGCACATCAAGCAAGGGTGATATCGATACCAAAACGCATTTGCTGAATATCGGTTATGAGGGTTTTGATGCGGGAAAGATAACGCTCTACGGGTATTTTCTTGATTTAGTCGACACACCTGCGGCATCCAACAAAACACTAGGAGCACGTTTCGCTGGAGGAACAAAACTGAACGACTCAATGAAAGCCCTTTATACCGCAGAATTTGCCAGTCAAAGCGACTACGAGCAAGGCGCTGCAACGATTGATGCAGACTATAGCCTGCTGGAACTGGGGGCGGAAGTCAGTGGTATTGTCACCAAGTTTGGGTTGGAAACGCTGGGGGCCGATGGTAGTGCGTTTAGTACGCCACTGGCAACCGCACATGCGTTTAATGGTTGGGCGGATAAGTTTCTAAATACTCCGGCCAATGGTCTGGTCGATAGCTACGTCAGTATTGGAGGCAATTTGTCAGGTGTTGACTTAACTGCGGTTTACCATGAGTACAACGCCGACAAGGTAAGTGCACGATATGGTGATGAGTTGAATTTGCAGGCAGCGAAAAAATTTGGCAAAGGCTACATGGCGATGGCCAAATACGCCAGCTATCGCGCAGATACCTGGCAGACAGATACCGACAAGGTTTGGTTAATGCTGCAGGCAAACTTCAAATAAACTATTTTGGTGCGTTTGCAAAGTCAGTGTGAGCGAAAATAGTGCAGATCCCCGCAAACGCGGGGATTTTTTATGGATGAAAGATAGTGCTATTTCAGACGATGGCATGTGATCTTGTTGAACAACAAGGGGTTGCGGACATAAAACAGGTATTGGCATAGCCATTGCTCAATAGAGTTCAGTGATTATCCGATTTGGAGCATGCTCGAGGTAGGGCGAGCTTACGGAAAAATTAATCAGCAAGCCAACGGCGGTTTGCATTGATGGACAACGGCGTCCATTCACGTCACAGAATTTTTCTGTGGTAGTGAATGGGCGTTTTTTTTTGCAAAACGAAATGAATGGAGTAGAGCATGTCTCTGAGTAAGAAAATGAAGGCAAAAAATCATCATCGATTTATGAAGAAAGCCTCTGTCGCAGTTATCTCGTCACTGGTTGTTAGCGTCGCAGCACTGTTTCCAAGCAGTGCCAGCTACGCTGTTGAAAATCTGGAGAAAGAAGATCTCAAGTTTGGCTTTATCAAACTGACCGATATGGCACCGCTGGCCATTGCCTATGAAAAGGGATACTTCAAGGATGAAGGACTGTATGTCACGTTGGAAGCGCAGGCAAATTGGAAAGTGTTGCTGGATCGGGTGATTGATGGTGAGTTGGATGGTGCGCATATGCTGGCGGGACAACCGCTGGGGGCGACGATAGGTTTTGGTACTCAGAATCACATTGTAACTGCGCTGTCCATGGATCTTAACGGCAACGGTATTACGGTTTCCAATGCTGTTTGGGCAGAAATGAAAAAACACGTTCCGCATAAAAACGGCAAGCCGGTGCATCCTATCAAGGCAGATTCGTTAAAGCCTGTAGTTGATAAATACAAGGATGAAGGCAAACCCTTTAAAATGGGTATGGTGTTTCCTGTTTCTACTCACAACTATGAGTTGCGCTATTGGTTAGCTGCGGGCGGTATTCATCCCGGCTATTATGCTCCACAAAAAGGTGATACCTCCGGTAATCTTAACGCCGACGTGTTGTTATCTGTAACCCCGCCGCCGCAAATGCCATCGACAATGGAAGCTGGCACGATCTACGGTTATTGCGTTGGCGAACCCTGGAATCAGCAAGCGGTTTTCAAAGGTATTGGTGTGCCGGTGATTACCGATTATGAAATTTGGAAAAACAATCCCGAGAAAGTATTTGGTGTCAGCAAAAAATGGGCGGATGAAAATCCCAATACCCACATTGCGGTTGTCAAGGCAATGATTCGCGCTGCATATTGGTTGGACGAAAAAAACAACGGAAATCGCGCAGAGGCAGTGAAAATTTTGTCGCGACCTAACTATGTTGGTGCTGACGCCAAAGTGATTGCCAATTCAATGACAGGCACGTTTGAATATGAAAAAGGTGACAAACGTGCGGTGCCTGACTTTAACGTGTTCTTCCGCTACAACGCTACGTATCCGTACTACTCCGATGCGGTTTGGTATCTAACTCAAATGCGTCGCTGGGGCCAGATTCCTGATGCGAAACCCGATAGCTGGTATATGGATATTGCCAAAAAAGTTTATCGTCCGGACATCTACGAAAAGGCGGCCAAAGAGCTGATTGCTGAAGGAAAATTAAAGGCTTCCGATTTTCCTAACTTTGCCACCGAGACGGGCTTCC
>JAOUHV010000070.1 GCA_029884425.1 Gammaproteobacteria bacterium | reverse complement strand
AGGGCTTCCTTATACAGTTTCCCATTTCGCGCGTCATGAGTCTGGCTAAATCGTCATTTTTTTGACGAAAAACCCTGGCGGCCTGATGCATTAATCGCCGCCTTAGGGCAAAATGGCTGCCAGCCCAAACCGGAGAGACTTTTGCTACATCCTCAATGGTTTGGATGGTGCGGCTCATGTCCCAGGTTGGATAGTGGGTTTCGACTACGCCCGTGGCGGGATTGGTCGACACAGTAGACATGGTGTGAGCCCCTTAACGGTTTATTAAATGCCCAGATGTTAGGATGTCAGCCATTATGGCACGCGTAACGGTACGTACAATCTTTTTCCCGGTTCTTGGTCTAGGTCTACTGCTGGCTAGTTCAGCGGTACTGGCAGCGACGTTGGAGCAGCAACGCGTGCTCTATGATCAGGCGATGAGCCAGCTTAAAGCCAACAAATTCGATACATTCAAGCGAATCCAGAAACAGTTGGTGGACTACCCGCTGTACCCCTATCTGGAATACGAATACCTGCGCAAAAACATCAGTCGTGCCACCGACAAACAAATTCTGGATTTCCTGTCGACCTACGACAATACGCCCATTGCCGATCGATTGCGCTACGCCTGGCTGCATCAGCTGGCCAAACAAAAAGACTGGGAAAAACTGGTGGTCAACTATCGCAGCGGCGGTGGTAGCCAGCTGAGTTGTCAGTATGCTGAAGCGCTGTTCCGCACCTCGCGTGAGCCACAAGCCATGGAAGAAAGCCGTGCATTGTGGATGGTGGCTCAGCCGCAGCACGCTTCGTGCGATCCGGCATTTAAAATCTGGCAGTCCAAAGGCGGCATGAATCGCGAAGCCATTTGGGAGCGCATTGAGCTGGCGATGGACAAGGGGCGGCCGACCCTGGCGCAGTTCCTGGGAAAAGAACTGCCGCTGAAAGAAGATCAGGAATGGTCACAGCGCTGGCGGAGGATGTATGACAAGCCCGCCGAAACCCTGCACCTGGGAATTTACCGCAAGGATGTGCCGATTGCGCGCAAGATCATGCGCCACGGTATCCGCCGTCTGGCACGCCGTGATGTAGAGGCTGCGATGGGCGTGTGGCAACAAGTGCGTGAAACCCATCTTCGTTCGGACGCGGATGAAGTTCACAGCCTGGATCGATTCCTGGCGCTGCGTGCCGCGCTTGTGGATGCCCCGGATGCACTGAAATGGTTGGGCGAAGTCGAGCAGCCCAATGATGACATCAAGCATTGGCGGGTCAGAGCGGCACTCAAACGTCAGGATTGGCCAGCGGCGCTGACCTGGATTGAAAGCCTGACAGGCGAGCAGCGCGATGCCCAGGAATGGCAATACTGGCGGGCGCGGATTCTGGAAATTCAAAGCGGTAAAATGCCGGTGCTGAAAACCGCTGCCGAGCGTATTTATCGAGACCTTGCCAAGGAGCGCAGCTATCACGGCTTTATGTCGGCTGACCGGATGGGGTTGCCTTACCAGTTTACGTCCGAACCGCTGAATTTCAGCAAGGACAGCCTGGCTGAGCTGGAAAAGCGGCCCGGTTTTGCCCGGGCGCGGGAGTTGTATAAGGTTGGTCGGTTTGTTGAGGCGCGCCGCGAGTGGTTCTATGGCATAGCCGGATTCAGCGAAGACGACTTGCGCCGGGCCGCAGTGCTGGCCGACAGTTGGGGCTGGCATGACCGGGCGATTGCCACCGTGGCCCTGGCCGAGCATTTTGACGACATCGAACTGCGTTTCCCTATGGCGTTTCGTGACCTGGTGGTCAGTTCGGCCTCGGAGCAGTCGCTTGATCCTGCCTGGGTGTATGGCGTATTGCGTCAGGAAAGCAGCTTCATGACCGATGCGCGCTCGTCTGCGGGAGCGTTGGGCCTGATGCAGTTGATGCCGCTGACCGGTCGTCTGGCCGCGCGCGACATCAAGACCCGGGTGCGTTCCAACTATGAAATTCTGGACGTGAACAAGAATATTCGCCTGGGGGCGGCCTACCTGCAGCGCATGTTGCAGCAGAACTCTGGCAATAGCGCCCTGGCGACGGCCTCCTATAATGCTGGCCCGTACCGGGTGAGCAAGTGGATACCTGACGTATCCACGCCCGCAGATTTGTGGGTGGAGTCCATCCCCTACGGCGAAACCCGCGAATATGTGAAGCGCGTCATGGCCTATACCGTCATTTACGACTACCGCCTGGACGGCCAAACCGAGCAACTGCGCCAGCGGATGCCGACGATCCAGCCCGCTGGTGGCGGCTGATCGACCTGACTGACAAACCACCCTTCGGGGTGGTTGTTGCCTGGGTAAAGGGGGAGTTGGCGCTAACTTCTCTCGGTTCATGTTGCTACCTGCCAAATATTTTCCACCAAGTTTGTAGTAATGTGAGACTAATCACGATTGAAAAGCGCGCAGCGAACGATACAGGGGGTGTAATGCACAACAATTTTGATCCTGGAGTATGCGATCATGAAAAAATCTACGCCCGATATGTTTGTTCTGAGTGTGCTGGTGGTTCTTGGTGCAGTGTTGACCACGGTCGCCCAAGCGTCGCTATAAGCCCCGCTGAATTCGTTCCAAATGCGTTTTGATCGGCCCCTGATTGCGGGCCGATTGCTTTCCCGCTACAAGCGTTTTCTCGCCGATGTGCAACTGCCTGATGGCAGTGTCATTACCGCTCATACCCCCAATACGGGCTCGATGCAGGGCTGTGCCGACCCGGGCAGTACCGCCTGGTTGCGCGATACCGCCAACCCCGACCGAAAATATCCCTATTCGTGGGAAATGGTGACCACCCTGGATGGCGTGATAGTGGGTATTCACACCGGCTACGCCAATACCTTGGTGGCCGAGGCTATCGAAAACGGCGTGATTGCCGAGTTACAGGGGTATGGATCGCTCAAGCGCGAAGTGACGTTTGCTAACAGCGGCAGCCGGTTTGATGTTTTCCTCAGCCAGGGGACTGCGCCGGACTGCTATGTGGAGGTGAAAAACGTCACCCTGGTGGACAAGGGCGTGGCGATGTTTCCCGACGCGGTGACTGCCCGCGGTGCCAAGCATTTGCGCCATCTGGCCGAGGTGGTGGCGGGCGGAGGCCGGGCGGTGTTGTGTTTTTGTGTGCAGCGCGAGGATGCCGAGGTGGTTCGCGCGGCGTCCCATATTGATCCGCTCTACGCCGCCACCCTGGCGCAGGTCGCCGCTGCCGGGGTAGAGGTGCTGGCGTATCAGGCCAGCCTAAGTCCTGAGGAAATCAAGCTGGTGCGTCGCCTGCCGGTGCAGTTGGGCTGATTGGCGGCAGGGTTTTTTGCGGATTGAGAATGCCGTGCGGGTCGAATACCTGCTTGATGGCGTGCATGACTTCCAGTGCCGCGCTGCCCAGTTCACGCTCCACATAATCGCGTTTCTCCAGTCCCACGCCGTGTTCGCCGGACAGGCTACCGTCCAGTGCCAGTACCAGGCTGAACACCTCGTCCAGGCACGCATGGGCGCGTTGCATTTCCTCGGCGTCGTCCGGGTTAACCAGCAAATTCACGTGAATGTTGCCGTTGCCGGCATGGCCGAAATTGACGATCTTGATGCGATGTGTGCTGCTGAGTTGTTCCAGGCCGGAAATCAGTTGCGGAATGTGCGAGACCGGCACCACCACATCTTCGTTGATCTTTTTCGGCGCGACATTGCGCAGCGAAGGCGACAGGGCTTTGCGCGTTGCCCATAGCGCCTCGGTTTCGCTTTGGGTACGAGCCTGTTTGAGGCTGACCAGTCCGTTGTTTTGCGCCGCATGACTGACAGCCGCTGCGTTTTCTTCGATACCTGCGCGTGGGCCGTCGACCTCTATCATCAGCATGGCACCGGCCTGACTGGGCAGATCCAGTTCCGAGAAATTGCGCACCATCTCAATCGCCTGACCGTCGATCAGCTCCAGCGCGCAAGGGACGACCGGTTGCGCCATGATACGCGACACCGCCTGGGCGGCGCTGTGAATATCGCGATAAATCGCCTGCAGGGTGTAGGTGACTTCCGGCAGTGGCGTCAGTTTGAGCACCGCTTCAGTGATGATACCCAGCGTGCCTTCCGAGCCGATCAGTAGTCGGGTGAGGTCGTATCCCACCACGCCTTTGGTGGTGTGAGTGCCTACTTTTAAGGTGCGGCCCGTGCCGTCAACCGCAGTGAGTCCCAGGGTGTTTTCCCTTGGGGTGCCGTACTTGACGGCGCGCGGTCCGGCGGAGTTGTAGGCCAGATTGCCGCCCACGGTGCAAAACGCCGCACTGGTGGGGTCGGGGGGCCAGAAAAATCCGTGTTTGGCGGCGGCATCCTGCAGCTGCTGATTGGTGACGCCGGGCTGAACTATGGCCAGCCGGTTGGCGGCGTCAATGCGCGGTGGCTGGTTCATGTGCTCGGTGGACAGCACGATGCCTCCGGTTTGCGGTACGGTGGCGCCGGTGGTGCCGGTGCCACGGCCACGGGCAATCAGCGGAATGCGATGCTCAAAACAGAGGCGAACAATTTCGACGACCTGCTCGTGGCGGCTGGGAAAAACCACCGCTTCTGGCAGTGCATGGCGACGGCTGTTGTCGTAGCCGTAGGGCCAGCAGTCGTTGCGTTCGTGCAGCAATTTATCGCTGCCCAGGATGGTTTGCAGCCGGGGCAGCAGTGCGGAAACTGATGTCAAACGGGCTTACTCTTTGGGCACGATGGCAGCCGGTGGCAAGTCGTACGGCAGCAATTGCGTGTCCTGGTCTTCCAGTTGTTCCTGACGATCGCGTTCGGCAGCTTTGACGGCCGGAGTTTTCTTGATAGGCGCAGCCTTGGCGAAGCGGCGGCTGTCGGTCTCGATCACGTCATAGCGTTCGTACAACGGCACGACATCTTTGACGCCCTTCAGTTGCGAGGCTGCTTGCAGTGCCTTGGCTTCTTCGTCGGCGTTGACCAGGCCCATCAGGTACACCATCTCGTGGGAAGTGACGACCAGCGTGTGGGTGACCAGACCGAATTCTTCGAACAGCTGTTTTTTCACCTTGGCGGTGGTCCAGCTGTCCTTGTTGCGACTTTCCAGATCAAGGCGCTCGCCGACGCGGATTTCGTTGTAGACCTTGCGCACCGGTTTGATGGTGAACACCATCTCTTCCACTTTTTTGCGCATCGCCTCGCTGGGGGCCGTGCCGACCAGCAGCACTACGCCGTTGTAGCAGTGCACTTTGACCTGCACGTTTTTGCTCAGGGTTTTGTCGCCATATATTTCGTCCGTGGCGCGGAACTCAATGCCGGAATCTTCCAGCAGGGTGGCGGTGTCGCGGCGATCGTTAATGGCCGCAGCTCCCAATCCGGCACCGCCGACCAGTACGACGGGGGCGCAACTGCTCAGCAACGCAACGCCGGACAGGCTGAGGGTAAGAATTAAAATCTTAGGCAAGGTTGAGATCGAACGCATGTTTAATCCATTCAATGTGTTGGGGATCGGCAGTAACCGACATGATATCAAAGCGGCAGGCCTTGTTGGCAGTGCCGCGCTGGGTTTGGAGATAGCTCCAGGCGGTTTTGATCAATTTTTCCTGTTTGCGCGGAGTGACGGTTTCATACGGCTGACCATAGTTGGCGTTTTTGCGAAACCGCACCTCCACAAACACCAGTTCGTTCCGATCGCTGGCGATAATGTCGATTTCGCCAAACCGGCTGCGGAAATTTTGCGCCAGAATCGTCAAGCCCTGCTGGCGCAGCAGGTTGGCGCAAAGCTGTTCTGCATGTTGGCCAACCGTCTGCGTGTGTCCCATGACTAGCGGTGCATCACCGGAGCGTCGCTGATCAGTTCCGGCCAGCCGTTATTGAATCTGGCCCAGACCAGGCTGCGACGCACCTGATTTTTGTTGTTGATGCTGAGAGTGCCGGTGGCTGCGTTCAGGGTGGCGTTGGGATTGGTGCGCAGCCAGTTCAGGTAGTACAGCACGTTGTAGGCGTCCACGCCCAAGGCGTACAGCCGTGAATTTTGTGCCAACTCGGTCGGCCAGGTTTTTTGCAGCGTGTCGTACAGCGCGGCGCGGTTGCTGCCGGGCAGGGTCCAGGGCATGTCTGTAAACATCACGTCGTTAAGGTCGCGATCGTCGTTGCGATTGGGCTTGCCGGTATAAACGTGCGAAGTGCTGTACACCGGGATGTCGCCACCGTGATGGAATTTCAACTGCGGCGGAATCAGGCGTGCCTGACGAGGAAACGCTGCCATGAAAATCAGATCAATGTCCTCGCGGCGACGTGGTTCAAAATCGAGTTTTTCACCCAGGGTGTTGCGCAGTTTGTTATTGCGGGTGCGGCTGTCATCCAGGTCGAGCATGGCGGTGATGGAGTCGCTGAAATCGGTTTGTTTGCCATCGTAGGTTTGGGTGGCGACCAGCTTACCTCCCAGTTCCTGCCAGCGCTGGCTGAAACTCTGCGCAACGCGTTCGCCCCACACACCCTTGGGATAAATGACCGCTGCCAGATTGTGGCCGTCGGCCCAGGCGCGGTTGGCTACTTGGCGGGCTTCATCTTCGGGTGACAGACCGAACTGATAGAAATTTTCACGGAAAAAATTGCTGTCATCCACTGTGTTCAACGCCAGCGTGGGCACGGTGAAATTATTGTCGGCCACCAGGGCGTCGACTTCTTCCTTGCGCAGCGGACCTACCACAATCGAGGCACCGTCATCGACGGCCTGACGATAAACGTCGGTAATTTTGCTGTTGGGCGCGGCGGTGTTGTAAACGCGAATTTGCGAGTTGTGGCGCAGTTCGGCCCGGCTGTAGTAAGCGCTGATGAAGCTATCGCGCACGGCCTGGGCCGCGTCTTTGAACGGGCCATCAAGTGGCAGCAGTAAGGCGATTTGTTCCAGCGATGGTGGCTGGTTGTCGGCGGGTTTGCGTGGCGCGAGCAGGGCCAGGGTGTTTTCGCTGACCGGGTGCGACAAATGGCCGCGTTTCCAGACATTGAGCATGTTAGCCAGACGATTGGGGTCTGGAGTTTTCATTACCAGCAGCGACAAGTCGATCCAGCCGAAAAAAATCCGATTGGATTCGCTGGTGCTCAGGTCCAGCAGGGTTTTTTCCGGCATGGAGGTCAGCGTCAAAATGATTTTTTGCTGGTTCAGGGTTTTTTCTTCACCGGGTGCGAGCAAGGCATCGAGCTGGGAACGTTCTCGCGTCGCCGCTAGTGGTTCACCCTGTAATTCGTAGGCGCGAATCCGGAACTGATAATAATTTTTGCGTTGTTCGACAGACGTGCCGCTATCGAGTTGATAGCGTTGTAGCCACTGCAGTGCGCGTTCGGGTTCGCGCGTGCGCAACGCCAATTCAATTTGCAGAGTCAGGTACGCGTTGCGTTGTTCGGCGGTCAGTGGAGTGATGTCAATGTCGGACAGCAGGGTGCGAGCCTGGTCCAGTTGATTAATTTGCAGGTAAAGTTCAATGGCCTGCATTTTTAACAACTGGCGCTTTGGGGGTTCAGCAGTGCTTGATCGCTGCAAGTAGGCCATGGCGGCTTTGGCAATGTCGGCGTGTTTCTGTGCTTCCTCCGCATTGCTTTGCTGCGCTTTGTCAATGTTAGTAACCGCAATGGCGGATGAGCCGGCGGGCGTGGTGGTCGGGGCCTGGGCGCAAGCGCCGAGCAGCAAGGCCAACAGGCCAGTAATGAGCAGTTTTAAGGTCATGGAGTGAATGCGACTTTTCCGAGTATCTATCTGTTTATATTAAGGGTAGGATGCGCGTCTAGAACTAGTTTCAAAGTATGTGCCGGGGAGGGAAGCTGTGTCAAACCAGTCTGGATGTTTGTATGTGGTAGCAACGCCCATCGGCAACCTCAAAGATATGTCGCCACGTGCGGTGGAAATCTTAGCCGAAGTGGCGCTGATCCTGGCCGAAGACACGCGCCACAGTCGTCCATTGCTGATCCATTTCGGGATTGGTACGCCGCTGCAGTCCTTGCACGAACACAACGAAGTCGAAATGGCCCCTGTCCTGTGCGAGCGCATTTTGCGTGGCGAAAGCATGGCGCTGATCTCCGATGCCGGCACCCCGCTGGTCAGTGATCCGGGTTATGCACTGCTACGCCAGGCGCACGACATGGGTGTGACCGTCTCGCCGATTCCCGGTGCCAGCGCCATGATCGCCGCCCTGTCAGTGGCGGGCCTGCCGTCGGACCGGTTTGCCTTCGAAGGCTTTTTACCCGCCAAATCCAGTGGTCGCCAGCAGCGTTTGCAGGGATTGGCGGCAGAAACCCGCACCCTGATTTTTTACGAATCGCCACACCGCATCATCGACAGCCTGCGTGACATGGTGACGGTGCTGGGGGCGGATCGTCTGGCCTGCATGGGGCGCGAGCTGACCAAGCGGTTTGAAACCATCCGCCGTGCGCCGTTGGGCGAGCTGCTGACGTTCGTCGAAGGCGACGACAATCAGCAAAAAGGCGAGTTCGTGCTGATGCTGGCCGGCGCGCCCGAGGTCGAGACCGACGAAGCCAGTCTGAGCGTGGATCGCGTGCTGGATGTGCTGCTGGAGGAATTGTCCACCAAGCAGGCAGCGGCATTGGCGGCGAAATTGACCGGTCGCAAGAAAAACGAAGTCTACCAGCGCGCCCTGGCAAAACGCGGCGAAAACTAAACGGCGTTAGGCTATAATGCCGCCCGAGTCGACCAGACAGTCGCTGCCGCTTGCGGTGGAGGAAAGTCCGGGCTCTACAGGGTAAGACGCCAGGTAACGCCTGGGAGGCGCGAGCCTACGGAAAGTGCAACAGAAAATATACCGCCTAAGCGCGCAAGCGCCGGTAAGGTTGAAATGGTGCGGTAAGAGCGCACCGCGTCGCTGGCAACAGTCGACGGCTAGGTAAACCCCGTCCAGAGCAAAGCCAAATAGAGGGGCTGTCGATTTCGATCGCAAGGTGTGACCCGCACTGCCCCTGGGTAGGCTGCTTGAGGCCTGCGGTGACGCAGGTCCCAGATGAATGACTGTCCACGACAGAACCCGGCTTATCGGTCGACTCATTTTTTTCCCTCCTGTTGAATCAAAACGAAAAGCACTTGCCGAAAGGCGCTTCTGCTCTGATGTGCTACTCACTCCCCGATTTCTGCTGATCTGCCCCGATGCGAAAAGCTCGAGCGCAGAGCTTTGCTGTGCGCATCTGGCTGATGAACCGGGACAGGCTTGGTGATAGTATCGGAAGTCTGAATAGGGAAATCGAAAACACGAAGAACACGGACGGGTTCGTCCATTCGCAAATTCATTCCCCTGTCAGATTCGTTCGCAGCACATCACCTTCCGGTTGGTGGGCAGAACTTTGGCTCGCGTTTAATCCGGGGTGGAGATGTTGCGGGGTATTGTTGAAAATCGAGTGATGGGCCGCTGCGGTGGTATTGGAATAGTCAGTTGCTGTCTATTAAAAAGTTAGATTTTTATGGAGGAAGATTTGTGAATAGGATTCTATTTTTTTTGCTTTTTTTGAGTTTATCAAGTGTGGCTGTGTCGGGGGAGGCATTAGATGGTCGCTCTGATTTGGCAATATCAATTAAAATGTTGACTATAAATTTATCAGATAATGCAACATCTGGAATAGCGTTAATTAAGAGAGTTGGGGATAAGGCATTAACGGTTAATGTTTCATACGGGGATTCAAAAAGTGAAGATAAAAGGGATGGATATAATTTATCGGAGGATGCACGAACAACTGCTTTGAGTGTTGGGGCAAGGAATTATTACAGGGCTGGAGAAAATTCTCTGTTCTTTGAAGGGGTTGTTGGAATTAACAAAAGAACAGTGTCTTATGATTATACTTGGATTACTCAAGCTCCTTTTTCTAATGACTATACAGATGTTCATAAAATATATATTGCTGGTTTATTGATCGGTGGTGAGCATTTTTTCTCCGAAAAATTTAGCGTTGAAGGGAAGGTTGGTGTGTTTACTTCCAAATCAAGCCGAAGTGGAAAAAGTGAGTATTCCCGTTCATCGGCGGGTACGATGGATGGTGGTGTAAATATAAACTATTACTTTTAGATCTCGTAGCTCCGATTGCGCTGACGCTAATCGGAGCTACAATGCTAATTTTAAAGTCCGTATCTTTTAAGTTAATGCCATAATTATCGCCAACGAATAAGATCAACTAACCGGCATTACTTTTCCTCAATAGAAAACAACCGGCAAGTAGTTGCCGCTCGATTCATATATAGATCATTTAGATTTAGCTATAAGCTTTTCTTCTATAGCAACAACCTATACTATTGGCCAGTCATCAATATAGATGGCATGAGGCCTGCTTATTTATTGACCAACAGCTAAAGGAAGGAGTCAATAACATGTATGTTTCTAGATACTCATCTACACCACCGGTTCAATTCGTAGATAAATATGCAGATCAGCGTGTAGATAATAAAATTGAACAATGGAAGAACAGTGTTGGTAATTCCATGAGCAGCTCTGACACTATTGAAATAAGTGAACAGGCTAGATTTCTCTCCAAATATTTCGATTCACCACCGGATCTCAGCGAAAACTTGAAGCCTTGGTATTTCCCTAAAGCGCTAGAAGACAACTATAAGCTTGCTCAAGATAAGTCACGAGAGATAACAGACCAAGCCTCCGAAATCGGTATCAATTTAAATTTCGACGAAGTCCTAAAACAAATAATGTTGTTTAATGGCATATCTAATCCATCAATAAAAAATAGCCACGCAACAGCTATTGATAGCAATGGCAACGAGCGAACAATACAATTTCAAAGTGTTCATCGTCTGTTATCAGATGGAGATAAAGTAAAACTTAAAGAGCTCCACAATCATGCTAATCAGGAGAACATTGATACGACCACAGTAGCCAATCTTGCCACCAAGTTCTCAATGGACAAAGGCAATGCTATGGACCGAGGACTGGAACCCCCCAAGATTAGATGGGGATTATATATCCTTACTGATGAAGAATATTAATGACTGGTACCCTTCTTCGGAACAGAAAAGTGACTTCACCAAACTCAGATCTCGTAGCTCCGATTAGCGTCAGCGTAATCGGAGGAATGGTTGATTCCTATCATGCGTGCGATTACGCTGATGCTAATCGTGCCTACAATACTAGTTGCAGGTAGATCTCGTAGCTCCGATTAGCGCTAGCGTAATCGGAGAAGTGGGTGTCCCATCATGCGTGCGATTACGCTGATGCTAATCGCACCTACAATACTGGGGAGCATCTTGCATTTTTCACATAAGGCCAATAGATCAAGCATAATTGTAAGAGGAAAAATCCTTATTACTTTTTCCCAATAAAAAATGCTAAGTATAGTCGCTTGTTGTTTTTGTGCGGATATAGTCATGGCACTAAAAGGTGGCGGCTATAGCATTCAAGGGGCAGTTTTGATGTCTGCCCCTTGATCAGGGGTTTCAATATTATTGCAGGGTTGTCGAGCCGATTTTCACCCATGCATTGCGTGGCACATCGTTGCCACCCGCGTATTCGTAGAAAAAATCATAGACACCTTCCGCTAACACAACTGTAGTACTGGAGTCGGTGTGTGTTTTTAGCAATAGCACTCGTTCGCCTTCGCCACTGCTCGCGTAAATACGTCCGCCGTTGAGTGTATTCTGATTGGCTGGAAATGCTGCGCCATTTAATGTCGCGGACAGTCTTACTGCTTTGCTGCGGATATTTGCTGATAAATAGGTTTCTCCACTGACAGGCCGATTCTTTAACACGCGATAATTATTATTTTGTGGCACAGACTCGCCTGTTTCGTGGCGATAAATGAGATCATAGGTGCCAGGCAAAACGCGTATGCTGAGCGGGCCATCATGCGTGTTTCCTACGAACATCGCTTCGGTGGATTGAGGTCCGGCGAGATAGATATTGGCATCGACGTATTGGTTTTTAGCGAATGCTTCGCCGTTAAGTGTTAGATTGACGTGAACCAAATGACTCACCACGTCGAGGTTTAGCGATGGAGAATTGATCACAACACCTTCTTTTACAAGACCACGGATGTTCTGCGGCACGCCGTCGCCGGTTTCGTGACTGTAATAAAAATCATAGGTGCCTGGAATTAATATGATATTGGAAAAGCCATCGTGCGTATTGCCCAAGTGGGTGTCAGCATTTGTAGCAGCGTCGTGCAGA
>JAOUHV010000069.1 GCA_029884425.1 Gammaproteobacteria bacterium | reverse complement strand
GATTTCCGGCTTGGCCGACTCGATAATTTCTGGATACAGCGCATCGCGTTTTTTTTCTGATAACTTTTTCGAGTCGGCCAAGCCGGAAATCGGCTTTGACGGATCAAGAATCACGGCGGCGGCAACCACCGCACCGATCAGCGGTCCCCGCCCCACTTCGTCCACACCTGCAATCAATTCGACCGGCGGCAATACAAAATCAAAGCTTGTCTGCATGAATCAATTCCAATACCGCATCGGCGGCACGCACACTGGCGTTTTGTTTAAGACTCTGGTGGATGGCATAAAACGCCTGCACAACCGTTTTCGTTTTTTGTTCATCACTCAAATAAGACAACACCGCCGGCCCCATATTTTCCACGCTGGCCTGCTGTTGTAAAAACTCAGGCACCAACGCCTGGTTCGCGAGAATATTGGGCAGCGAAACATGTTTCACTTTGGCCATGCGTTTCATCAGCCAATGGGTTAACGCCGACTGGCGATAACACACCACCATGGGTCGTTTCATCAGCGCTGCTTCAAGCGTGGCAGTACCTGAGGCCAGCAAAATCACATCTGCCGCCTGCATTACCTCTCGGGAACGCCGGTCCACCAGCGTCAGAGGAAGCTCCAGTCCCATTTCCTGCTGAATCTGCTCGAACAACTCGCGAGTACGCGACGTTGCCAGCGGCACCACAAAATGCAAATCACTGCGCTGAGTCAAACACCACTGCGCGGTTTGCAACATCACTGCGGTCAGTTTTTTCACCTCACTGCCGCGACTGCCGGGCAACAAGGCAACGATCTTTTTATCCTGCGGCAATCCCAGTGACTGACGCGCCAATTGGGGATCTGAATCCAGCGGAATGTCATCCGCCAGACGATGGCCGACGAAACGAGCCGGCAAACCATAACGCGCGTAAAAATCCACTTCAAACGGAAACAGCGTCAGCATTAAATCAATGCTGCGAACTATTTTGTGCACCCGGTTTTCCCGCCAGGCCCACACCGAAGGACTGACATAGTGCACCGCCTTTATGCCGGCCTGCTTGAGTTTTCGTTCCAGGGTCAAATTAAAATCGGGCGCGTCAATCCCGATGAAAACATCCGGTGGATTGTCGATAAAGTACTGAATCAATTGTTTGCGTATGCCCAATAATTCGCGCAACCGCCCCAGCACTTCGGTCAGTCCCATCACCGACAAACGCTCCATGGGAAAACGGGAATGAAATCCTTCGGCCAGCATCAGCTCACCACCAATTCCTTCGAACTGGGCATCAGGATAACGGTTTTTGATTTCGCGGATCAGACCCGAGGCAAGGATGTCGCCGGAGACTTCTCCGGCGACCATAGCAATGCGAAGAGGGCGCTCGCTCATCGACGCTTAGCGAACGATGCCGCGAGTCACGTTTTGCAGAAAATCAACCATGACCGCCAATTCGGCACACTGTTTGGCCTCTGGCTCGAGCATCTCAATCGCTGTTTTCAGCGTGTGACCCTGACGGAAAACCACACGATAGGCGTCCTTAAGGGCTTTCATCGCCTCGGGAGAAAATCCGCGACGACGCAAACCTTCGGTATTCAGGCCGTGGGCTTCCGCCATGTGACCTGACACCATCACGTACGGTGGTACGTCTTTGGAAATAACGCTGTTCATTCCGGCAAAACAGTGCGCACCAATGGCGCAGAACTGGTGCACCAGGGTGAATCCACCCAAAATCGCGAAATCGCCAACGCGCACATGACCTGCCAGCGACGCATTGTTCGCCAAGGTCACATTGTTGCCAACAATACAGTCATGGGCGATGTGCACATAAGCCATGATCCAGTTGTCATTACCAATTTTGGTAATGCTGTTATCCTGCACCGTACCACGGTTAATGGTACAAAATTCACGAATGGTGTTGCGATCACCAATCACCAGTCTGGTAGGTTCACCGGCGTATTTTTTGTCCTGTGGCTCATCGCCAATGGAGGCAAACTGAAAAATTCGATTGTCGCGGCCAAGCGTGGTTGGCCCATTAATCACTACGTGCGGACCAATCTGGCAGCCATCGCCAATTTCCACATCCTTGCCAATAACCGCATAGGGACCAATGCTGACATTGTTACCAATCCGCGCACTCGGGTCGATGATGGCTCTTTCATCAATCACGCTTAGGCATCCCTCTCTGCACACATCAAATCGGCGCTGGCCACCACTTTGCCATCGACACTGGCTTTGCCCGAGAATTTCCAAATACCGCGTTTGTCGGTGATGTACTCAACTTCCAACACCAACTGGTCACCTGGAATCACTGGCTGTTTAAAACGGGCGTTGTCCACTGCCACCAGATAAAACAGTTTGCCATCACGACGACCACCGGTCGCTTCGAACGACAACAAACCCGTTGCCTGAGCCAGCGCTTCGATAATCAACACACCCGGCATCACCGGTTTTTCGGGAAAATGGCCAACAAAAAATGGCTCGTTAATGGTAACGTTTTTGATCGCCTTGAGCGACTTGCCAGAATCAAACTCAACCACCTTGTCCACCAGCAAAAACGGGTAACGATGGGGCAGCAGCTTGAAAATCTCGTTAACATCAAAACGGTTGGGAGTACTACCCATTATTTCTCATCCAATTTCGCTTCCAGTTCCTTCACGCGTTTTTCCAATTTTTCCAAATTACGAAAACGCACCACATTCTTGCGCCACTCACGGTTTTCTTCTGCCGGCAAACCGGACGAGTACAATCCAGGCTCCTTGATCGAGCGGGTCACCATCGCCATTCCGGTAAAGTGTGTATTATCAGCAATTTCGATGTGTCCCGCCACTCCAGAAACACCACCAATGGTGACCCCCTTGCCGAGGGTAGCACTGCCGGCGATGCCAACGCAGGCGGCGATGGCGGAGTTTTCACCAATGTAAACGTTGTGAGCGATGTGCACCAGGTTATCGATCTTCACGCCACGGCAAATGACTGTATCTTTCATTGCCCCACGGTCTATCGCGGTATTGGCACCGATTTCTACATCATCCTCCAGCACCACGCGACCCAACTGGGGAATTTTGATCCAGCGCCCATTTTCATTCGCATTGCCAAAACCATCACTGCCAATCACCGCACCGCTGTGAATAATGCAGCGCTGGCCGATGACCGTTTGGTGGTACACACTGACATTGGGGTACAAACGACTGTTGGCACCGATCACGCTGCCCTTGCCGACAAAGCAATTGGCGCCGATCAACACGTTTTCGCCCAACTGGACATCGTCTTCCACAACCGCATTGGGTCCCACGTACGCGCCAGCACCCAGCACTGCACGCTCACTGACCACCGCCGTCGGATGCGCGCCCTGTTCAGGCGCAGGCTCGGCGGTAATCAGTTGCGCCAGCTTGGCATACGCCGCCAACGGTGATTTGACCACCAACGCGTTGGTTGGACAGTCAGCCAACAAATCATCGGTTAGAACCACGACGCCGGCGGAAGTTTCGCCCAGGTATTTTTTAAATTTCTGATTGGAGACAAACGCCAACTCACCCGCCGTCGCCTCAACAATGTCGGCCACGCCGTGAATCAAACAAGCAGGATCACCGTGCACACGGGCACCTACATGATCAGCCAATTGTTGTAGAGTAAAAGCCAACGCTCAGTCCTCAGTATCCACTATTTCTTTTTGCCGGAAAGGTAACGCAACACTTCGTCAGTCACATCATAGCTGTCTTTGACGTAAACCACGCCCTCGGCCAGCAACAAATCAAATTTTTTCTCTTCTGCGTACGCGCGAATACTGTCCACCAGTTGGCGCTGTAAATTTTCCACCAATTCGCGACGCTTCATCGCCAGGTCTTCACGGAACCCATCCTGGTCGTGTTTGAAGTCGCGCTGTTTGGTCAGCACTTCCCGCTCGAGCTTGGAACGTTCAGCCTCGCTCATGATCGAGCCGTCACGATTCAGACGCTCTTCCAGCTTGCGCAAACTGGCCTGGGTCGCCAGCAGTTCACGCTCACGAGGTTCAAATTCACGCTGCAGTGCATCGCGCGCGGCAATGGCAGGAGGAGACTCCTCCAGAATTTTGGGCACATTGACCACGCCAATTTTCAAATCCGCGGCCTGCGCCCAAGTCGAACCCAAGACCAGGACCACCAGCAGACCAAATACCGATTTTTTCACGTTGACACTCCTGTCTGTTTAGAACGGTGCACCGATAGAGAACTGGAAGCGCTGCGTCTGATCACCCTCTTCGGTCTTCAACGGCCAGGCCCAGCTGAAACGCAATCCACCCACCGGGGTAATCCATAACAGTGACGCACCATAAGACGCTCTCAACTGCTCAATATGCGCAACCAGGCTGCGCGCATCACTGCCGTCGCCCCACACATTACCCGCATCAATAAAGGCGCTCAACCGGACGGTACGATTATCCTCGGACATGGGTGGTGGGAACAATAGCTCCATGGTACCGGTTGCCTTGCGGTTACCACCCACCGTACGGTCATTGATGTCATCCTTGGGACCCAGGCTGAAATCACGGAAACCACGTACGCTCTGTCCACCACCGGCGTAGTAATTCTCATAGAAGGGTAGCCGATCCGTATTTCCCAAGCCATCACCATATGCCACGGTACCATCCAGGTGGAAAACCACCGGACTCCACAATTGCCAGAACAACTGCTGACGGTAGTTGACCTTGTAGAAACTGATATCCGCCGCCGGCAGCGCGATATCGGTCGAAATGTTGATATCGGTGCCCTTCTCCGGGAAAACAATGCGATTTCGCGTATCGTACGACCAGGATGCTGTCAGGGTAAAGGTATTGAAGGTAGTACCAAAATCATCGGTAAAACGACGATAGGCACTGGCCGCCGTACTGGCAATATCGATATCGGTATGATCATAACCCAGCCCCACTCGCGCCGTCCGGTACTCGCTCATCGGGAAACCGAAACTCATGCTGGCGCCGTACACGTCCGCCTGATAGCCCGAGATCCGGTTGGTGGCCGAGGCATTGGTCTCGTTCAGATACAAACTGATGGTGCGGCTCACCCCGTCCAGGGTGTAGTACGGGTCTGTCAAACGGAAGCTGTATTTGCGATTGATGTCGCTGTTATTGACCTCGGCACTGACCGATTTACCCGTTCCCAGGAAGTTGTTCTGGTTCACGCTGGCGGACAAAATCATGCCCGAGCCCTGCCCATAACCCATCGACGCAGTAATACTGCCTGAGGGCCGCTCGGTCACGGAAAACACCACGTCCACCAGATCGGGACGACCGGGAACAGAAAGGCGATCCACATTCACCTGATCAATAAAGCCGGTACGCTGAATGCGTACCTTGGAGCGATTAATCTTGGAGGTGGAATACCAGCCACCTTCCAACTGACGCAATTCGCGACGCAAAACCTCGTCCTGGGTTTTGCTGTTACCGATAAAATTCACCCGCCGGATATAAACACGCTTGCCCGGATCGACGAAGAAGGTCAGCTTGACGGTTTTGTCGTCTTCATTAATTTCCGGTATCGCATTTACGTTGGCAAAGGCATAGCCCTCTTCGCCCAAACGCTCGCTAATGCGCGTACTGCTTTCGGTAATCAGTTTGCGGGAAAAAACGTCGCCGTCCTTAATTTCGATCATGCCGCGCAATTCTGCTTCGTCCACAATCAAATTACCGGACAAACTGACGCCAGCGACACTGTACTTGCTGCCCTCGTCAAGATTAACGGTGACATACACATTGCGCTTGTCTGGCGAAATACTCACCTGAGTGGATGAAATATCAAAATTGATGTAGCCACGATCCAGATAGTAGGAACGCAGATTTTCCAGGTCGGCAGCTAATTTCTGCCGGGTGTACTCCGCATCCGACACCAACGAGTCACCGATCTGATAAGGATCGGTTTCAAAACGGCGCATCAGGGTCGCCTTGTCAAACGCATGAAAACCGATGATGTTAATGTCGCGCACCAGCGCCACATCACCTTCGTTAATTTCGATCTCAATCGAAACCCGGTTACGTGACTGTTCTTCAACCTTGGATTTGATGCTGACGCCGTACTTGCCCAAGGCAAAGTACTGGCGCTGTAACTCCTGTTCAACCTGCTCGAGCAATGAGCGGTTAAAAATCCGCCCTTCCGCCAAGCCAATTTTCTTTAAACCATCTTTGAGCTGATCGGTTTCAATTTTTTCATTGCCCGACAGTTTGATTTTGGCAATGGAAGGCCGCTCGACAAACCTGACCACCAGCACGTCACCATCGCGATGCAAACTGACGTCGTCGAAAAAACCGGTTTTGAACAAGGCGCGCAGCGCCTCATCAGCCTTTTGTTGATTCAGCGTACTGCCTTTTTTGACTGGCAAATAATTGAGCACGGTCGCCTCGGAGATCCGGCTCAGATTTTCCAAGCGAATCTCTTTTACTTCGAACGACGTCAGTGCAGCAGAAGACAACGTCGACCACAACAAAAGCGCCAACAGCAACCCGATATTTTTCTTCATTTTTTTAAAATCAATGACGCTCTAGCTAAACAGCCGGTTAATGTCGTTGTAAAGGGCAAGAAACATCAAGCCACCCAACATGATAATGCCGATTTTTTGTCCCATCAGTTGAGCCTGCTCGGAAACCGGACTTCCCTTTATAATTTCAATCACATAGTACATGAGATGGCCGCCATCTAAAACCGGCACCGGCAACAAATTCAAGACTCCAAGACTCACGCTCACAATCGCCAGAAAGGAAATAAAGGCAACCAGACCAATTTGCGCCGTCTGGCCTGCGTAAGTGGCAATGGTTAATGGCCCGCTGATATTTTCAATCGATGCTTGCCCACCAACATTTTCCACAACATGACCAGCGTCATCACCGACATGTCCCAGGTTTTTTCTATCGCGACAGGAATGGCTGCCAACACGCCATAGCGCTGAACGGCGCGGAATTCACTGATCAATTCTTCAGGAACATCGGGCATGGCTCCCACGCGACCAATCGGCCCAGTAGGTGACTCCACCGTTGCCGGTGTCACGGTCAAATCCAGCGTCTGGTTCTGGCGCAATATTTTCACTGCCAGTGCCTGGCCAGGATGCTCGCGGACATAGCTCGCCCAGGCCTCCCAGTCTTCAATCACCAGACCGTCGACCTCAATAATCTGGTCACCGGACTGCAAACCCGCCGCATGCGCGGCACCACTGGTCTGCACTTCCGCCAGCACCGCCGGCAAAAGCGGCCGCAGCGGAGAAAAACCCAGTGCCTGCATGAAATCTTCATCCAGCGCATCTGCTGTCAAACTGCTCAAATCCAGCTGCAATTCGCGCTCGCTCATGTCCTCGCGCTGAACCGTCACGTTAAGTACGGATTGATCCAACACTCCTTCCATCAGCGTCAAGCGGACGTTTTCCAGGGTCGGCATTGGTTCGTCGTCAATCGACAGCACCAGATCACCGTGCGCTATCCCCGCCTGGGCAAACAGCGATCCCGGCTGCACCTCACCGATCAACGGCTTAACCCCCGGCACGCCCATCATGAACAGCGCCCAGTAGGCCAGAATGGCAAAGGCAAAATTGAACAAAGGCCCGGCAGCAACCACGGCAATGCGAGTGGACACCGGTTGACGATTAAACGCGCGATGCTGCTCTTCGGGCAGGACTGGGCAGTCCGGATCACGCTCGTCCAGCATTTTGACGTAACCACCCAAGGGAATGGCGGCAATCACGTACTCGGTTTTGTCCTCGCCGCGAACTCGACGCCACAGCGGAAAACCAAAACCGATGGAAAAACGCAGCACCTTGACACCGAGTTTTTTCGCCACCCAATAGTGGCCAAACTCATGTATCGCAATAAGCAAGCCCAAGGCGACAATGAAAAACACCAAGGAATATAAAAAATTATCCATGCAATTACCCCTGTCAGAGGCGAGCGATGTGCTCCAGGGCTATCATCCGAGCCCTCTGATCAGCACCAAGAATACGTTCAAGATTGTCAGCGTCCGTCACCGGAACGTCCGCCAACGTCTGCTCAATAACCTTTGGAATATCCGTAAACCGGATAGTTTCATTGAGGAAGGCATCCACCGCGATTTCGTTCGCCGCGTTTAATACCGTGGACGCGGTTCCACCTGCGCGCAACGACTCATAGGCCAATCGCAAACATGGAAAACGCGCAAAGTCTGCCGGACGAAAATCCAGCCGCGCCACTTTGAAAATATCCAGATCCGCCACGCCAGAACTCATCCGCTCCGGCCAGGCCATGGCATGGGCAATGGGCGTACGCATATCCGGATTGCCCAACTGGGCCAGCACCGAACCATCAGTGTACTGCACCATGGAATGAATCACGCTTTGCGGGTGAACAACGACTTCGATCTGATCCGCATGGGCATTAAACAACCAATGCGCTTCGATGACCTCCAGCCCCTTGTTCATCATGGTCGCCGAATCCACCGAAATTTTACGCCCCATGCTCCAGTTGGGGTGCGCCACCGCTTCGGCAGGTGTCACCGCATCCAGAGTACTGATGTCTCTGTCACGAAATGGACCACCTGAAGCGGTTAACAAAATCTTGTTGATGCCCATGCCAGCCAGATTGCCGGTCATGCGTGGCGGCATGCATTGAAAAATAGCATTATGTTCGCTGTCGATGGGCAACAGCTCCGCGCCATTTTTCTCGATCTCGTCCATGAACAACCGACCGGACATGACCAGAGCCTCTTTGTTGGCCAACAGCACCCGCTTGCCACTGCTGGCTGCCGCCAGTGTCGGTGCCAAGCCGGCCGCCCCCACAATGGCAGCCATGACGTAGTTCACTTCCGGCAGACTGGAAACATGCTTTAAACCACTCTCGCCGCTGAGCACTTCGATATCACTCAAACCCAGAGTCCGTAAACGATTGCGCAGCTGTTGCGCATGGTCGGCACTGGTCATCACTGCGTAGGCCGGGTTAAAGGCTTGGCACTGCTCCGCCAGTTTTTCAACCTGGGTATTCGCCGTCAACGCCACCACCCGGTACTTGTCCGTATGGCGCGCAATTACATCAAGGGTACTGACACCAATCGAGCCAGTAGACCCCAGCACGGTAACTCCGATCAAGCAACGACCTCCAGCGCCCAAATACCCAACGCAAACACCGGCGCGGCCGCCGTCATGCTATCAATTCTGTCTAACACACCACCGTGACCGGGCAACAAGGTACCGCTGTCTTTCACGCCTGCACGGCGCTTATACAGGCTTTCCATCAAATCACCTTCCACAGACAACAGCACGGTGATCAAACTCAGCAGCACAAACAGGCCCAGAGCCTTGCCACTGTCATAGCCAAGCAGCCAGCCACCGATCAGCGCAAACACCAAACTTGCCAGCACACCGCCCAGCACACCTTCGATGCTTTTACCTGGGCTAACAAACGGTGCCAGCTTGCGTTTTCCAAATTTTCGGCCAGCAAAATAGGCCCCGGAATCGGCACCCCAAATGAGCACCATCAACATGATCAACAAATACGGCCCATGCTCGCCGAGACTGTGCAAATACCCCAATGCAACCCAGGTCGGCACCAATATCACCACCCCATGCAGAGCATTGACCAGCCAGTTTCGCGTCTCTACCCCTGGCTCACCGCGGTAACGCACAATGCGTCCGATGCCCCATAGCCACCAGACCAGAGAAACCGCAAACAATACTAGCGATGCCGAACCGTACTGCAAAAAGAAATAGCCGTTGAGCACCAACGAGGCGATCACGACCACAAAGACGATGCGATGAGATTGGGCTTTCCAGCCAACCAGACGGGTCCATTCCCAGGCTCCCTGCAACACAAACAGCGCGAGTACGGCAAGGAGGTACGAAGTGGGCAATCCCAAAATGCCCCATATCACCAGCGGAATTAAAATGGCCGCGGTTATCAGTCGTTGTTTAAGCACCCGCCACCTTCTCTACCTGATCGCCGGTGCGACCAAAACGACGCTGACGCCCCGCAAAAGCAAGCAGCGCTTGCGCAAACGCGTTCTTGTCAAAATCCGGCCACAGCGTTTCGGTAAAATACAACTCGGTATACGCCAATTGCCACAGCAGGAAATTACTGATTCGTTCCTCACCACCGGTGCGGATAAACAAATCAGGCTCGGGCAAATCCGCCAAGCAAAGATATTCGCTCAACGAATCCTCATTGACCGCATCAAGCGACTTTCTGCCCGCGACCACATCTGCGCACAGTCGTTTTGTCGCCTGGGTAATATCCCAGCGGCCGCCGTAATTGGCGCAAATCACCAGAGTCAGACCGTCATTACCCGCCGTCATTTCTTCGGCTTCAGTAATGCGTGCGCGCAGCTTATCGGAAAACGCGTCCAAACCACCAACCACGCGCAGACGCACATTGTTGCGACTCAGTTTTTTGACTTCGTGCTTCAACGCCGTTAAAAACAACTCCATCAGCACACCGACTTCTTTCTCCGGGCGCTGCCAGTTTTCGCTACTAAACGCAAACAGGGTCAATACTTCGACCCCGTGCTCACCACAAGCAGAAACCACTTTGCGGACAGACTCAACGCCGAACTTGTGTCCAGCGAAGCGAGGCAAGCCCCGCTTTTTCGCCCAACGTCCGTTGCCATCCATAATAATGGCAACATGTCTTGGAACTTGGCCCCGCTTCACCAGCTCGACCAGGTCTGTTTCTCGATAGCTACTCATACTGTTCCAATAAAAATGAACGAGAACACATCGGTCGGAAATTAGATTTCCAGCAGCTCTGCCTCTTTAACCTTCAACAGGTCATCCACTTCGTGAATATACTTGTCCGTAATTTTTTGAATCTGATCCTGGCCGCGACGCTCTTCATCTTCGGTGATGGTTTTTTCTTTGAGCTGCGCCTTAACGTCAGTCAGCACGTCACGGCGAATATTGCGGATGGCCACTTTGGCACCCTCGCCTTCGCTCTTGACCACCTTGATCAAATCGCGACGACGCTCCTCGGTCAGCGCGGGCAAAGGCACGCGCATGATGTCGCCATTAACCACGGGATTCAGCCCCAGACCAGAAGACATTATGGCCTTCTCGATAGCCTTCACCATGCTCTTTTCCCACGGTGCAACCGTGAGTGTGCGTGCATCGGACACGTTCACGTTGGCCACCTGGCTCAACGGAACCTGGCTACCGTAGTATTCAACGGTGATATTGTCCAACAGCGAGGCGTTGGCACGGCCAGTCCGGATTTTAGTCAAATCGTGTTTGAATGACTCAATCGTCTTCTTCATCCGCTTTTCAGCGTCTGTTTTGATACGCTCTAACATTACTCCCCCGCGTCTACCAGTGTTCCTTCGTCTTCGCCCATGACGACACGCATCATGGCACCCGGTTTACTCATATTGAACACGCGGATCGGCATTCCCTGATCGCGGCACAGCGCAAACGCTGCCGTGTCCATCACGTTCAGTCGATCACCAATCACACGATCATAGCTCAAGCGCTTGTACAGCTTGGCATCAGGATTTTTCATCGGATCATCCGAATAGACGCCATCTACCTTGGTCGCCTTCATCACCAGATCGGCATCAATTTCAATGCCACGCAAGCTGGCTGCCGAATCGGTGGTAAAAAATGGATTACCCGTTCCTGCCGCAAAAATAACCACGCGACCTTTTTCAAGGTGGCGAATGGCGCGACGACGAATGTAATCTTCGCAAATCTGATTGATTTTTAGTGCTGACATAACACGGCAATACATACCGCGTTTTTCCAGGGCATCTTGCATGGACAGTGCGTTAATCACCGTAGCCAGCATTCCCATGTGGTCACCGGTAACGCGATCCATACCCGCAGCGGCCAAACCGGCACCACGGAAAATGTTACCGCCGCCAATGACCAAACCCACCTGCACTCCTGCGTCCACCAGCTCACGGATTTCATTGGCGATGCGACTGGAAACAACGGGATCAATGCCATATTCGCCATCGCCCATGAGTGCTTCGCCACTGAGCTTCAGCAAAATGCGTTTGTATTTAGGTTGAGTCACTGACGACGATCTCCTGTTCAGCAATTAGTTGCCACGTACCTGAGCCATAACTTCTTCAGCGAAGTTATCCACGGCCTTCTCGATACCCTCACCAACGACGTAGCGCTGGAAGGAAATCACTTTAGCCTTGGCTGCTTTCAGCAACTGACCGACGGTTTGCTCTGGGTCCTTAACGAAAGGCTGGCCTTCCAGGGTATTTTCCTTGAGGAACTTGGTAATACGACCGTCCACCATCTTAGCAATGATGTCTGCAGGCTTGCCACTGTCTGCCGCTTGAGCCATGAAAATTTCACGCTCTTTCTCGATCAGATCGGCAGGCATCTGGTCAGCTGACACGCAGTTTGGCTTGCTGGCTGCGATGTGCATCGCGATGTCCTTGGCCAGTGCT
>JAOUHV010000068.1 GCA_029884425.1 Gammaproteobacteria bacterium | reverse complement strand
TTTCCGCCGGTGCCGGGAGTTCCGCCGGTGCCGGGAGTTCCGCCGGTGCCGGGAGTTCCGCCGGTGCCGGGAGTTCCGCCGGTGCCGGGAGGGTCACCAGGGGTAGGACTCGTTCTTGGTCCAGGTGACGCCGGCGCTCGACTTTCGCGCCGCACAGGTGGCAGGGTCGATGCCGCAACCATTTGCGATCCCGGTGGAATTGCCCAGGAAATATCATCCAATTCCGCTTCTGCTTTTTGCTTTTGCGGCACTGATTTTGTTGGCGGCGAGCTCTTCTCCACCGGTGTAACCGAAGACTCAGCAGGTGGTTCGCTCACTGGTGATGACTTGGATGGATCATCCACCGGAGGCGACTCAGGCGGATCACCTCGGCCTTTTTGCAATAAAACTGGTGGTGGAGCATTGTCGAGGGACGGCGACGAATCTTGTGAAGGCGATGGAGTCTTCTCTTGCGTTCTATTCGGATTGGTTAATGGCTGGCTGAAAATTGTCCTAATCTGGTTTGCGCAACGCCCCCGCACCACAATCGCGCCATCCGTCAGCATCAGCTCACCCTTGCGGATCTTGAGCTTTCTGGTCATCCAATAAATTTTTTCATTTTTCCGATACGAGACAAACGCATACACGTCTTCAGTCAGCGTATAGGCAACGGCATTATCGAAATCAAAATCTTTGTAATGTTCGGCGACCAGCGGATCGGTCGCAACTTGTTCCCGGAGTTCGTCAACAGTATAAGTTCCACCGGCAACTACCGAGAAACGATACACGGGGCGCTTGGATCTTTGGGGGGGAGGAAGAAATTTTTTACTAACTGGGCCAGCTTTAAACAACACATCATTGTCAGAAAGTACAAAGTTTGGATCGACCCTGGACGAAACTGGCTCCGCGAACGTGGCACTGGAGAAAATCGCCGCGATAACAATCAGCAGCCACGCTGACACGTTAAATGTCCCGCGCATTTTTCTTTGCAATTCAGTCTTTATCGCACGATCAACAGCCATCATTCTTCCCTCTGCCACGCCCAATGAATGGCCTTACTTTTTTCTTGTTATTTGAGCTCAAAACAAAACATCGTCAGTAGCACGCCGACACACAGTAAGCGTACGCTCGCTAGCGTAGCACACTCTGAATGTTAACGCGTGCTGACAGATAAAATTGTCGCGGGAAAATAAATTTCAGATCTGCTGCATTAATCAGCCAGCCAGGAAAACTCCACCACCCAAAGCGGTTGTTTGGCTTGATCATATTCGTCCCACAGCTGACGATACGATTTGCCGTTGCGCGGATCGCACAGCGTTGGCGCAATATCCACCAATGGCTTGAGCACAAACGCATTTTGAGTAATTTCCTCACGCGGCAAGATCAGCTTGCCTTCGTTGAGTATAAGGTCGTCGTACAACAACAGATCCAGATCCAGTGTCCGTCCGGAAAAACGCGGCCCACTGCGATCCCGCTGATTATTGTCTTCGATTTGTTTGAGCAATTTGTCGACAGCTTGCGGTGACAAATCACTGTCCACCGCCACGACCAGATTGTAGAAATTATCGCCATCAAAACCGACGGCGGAACTTTCGTACACAGGTGAAATCGTCAAGCTCAAAAAATGTTCCGCCAATGCTCGCACGCCAGCGCGCAAATAATGCTCACGCTGAGTATTGCTGCCAATGCTGATGTAAATCCGAGCCATCAGTATTTTTTGCCGCGTTCAATGATGACACCCACGTCGCGGGCACCGTGCACCGCACCCGGCTTGGCCAGTCGCAAACGCAACCAGGGGACATTAAATTCTTTCATCACCAGTTCGGCGATATTTTCTGCCAGTTTTTCTACCAGCTCAAATTCGGTATTGCCGACGTAATCGATCAGACGCTTGGCGACGGACTTGTAGTTGAGTGTATCGTCGATATGGTCGCTGTTGGCAGCAGCGGCGATGTCGGTTCCCATTTCCAGGTCGATGGTAATGGTTTGCTTGGCGCGTCGTTCCCAGTCATAAATGCCGATGACGGTATCGATGCGCAGATCAGTGATGAAAATGATGTCCATGAGATAGGCGAGACTTCAAGCTAAGGAGGCACTATAATCGCAAGCTCGCGGGGTGAATGCAAACCGCCGAATTCACGTCTGAATTTCAGGAATTCCATGATTACCGACATTATTCTGATTGTTGCTGCTTATCTGTTTGGCTCATTGTCCACCGCAGTGATCGTTTCTCGCGCCATGGGTCTGCCGGACCCGCGCACCTATGGCTCAGGCAATCCCGGCGCAACCAACGTACTGCGCCACGGCGGCAAGAAAGCGGCGGCGATTACCCTGGCTGGCGACGCACTGAAGGGAGTACCGCCCACCCTGCTGGCAATTTTCCTGGGTGTGGAACCACACATTGTCGCGCTGGTCGGTGCAGCAGCCTTTATCGGTCACCTGTATCCGGTGTTTTTTGGTTTCAAAGGCGGCAAAGGCGTTGCCACTGCGGCGGGCGTGATCATGTGCATCAGCTGGCCGGCAGGTCTGACGGTACTGGCCACCTGGCTGGCGGCAGCGAAACTGAGCAAGATTTCCTCGATTGGCGCACTGACGGCAGCGGCCCTGGCACCGGTTTACATGTGGTATTTCACCCAATCGCCCGAGTACACCGCAATGAACGTGGTTCTGTCAGTGCTGCTGTGGTGGCGTCACCGTTCCAACATCCGTAACCTGATCAACGGCACCGAAGGCAAGATCAAAGCGAAAGACTGATTTTTCCCCACGTTTCCTGCTGTCCTAACCGAGAGTCTGGCGCTTTTTTTTGCTAGAATCTCGGCTCTGTTTTTTCTCGCTGCTACTGTTGCGGAGTCCTATCCTTGAAAGCTGAAATTAACTCATTGATCGCAAAGGCGATTGAGTCCCTGAAAGCGGCCGGCACTGTGCCTGCCGAGGTAAACGCAGAAATCGTTATCGATCGCACCAAGGACAAATCCCACGGCGACTTCGCCTGTAACATCGCCATGCGCCTGGCCAAACCAGCCGGCAAGAATCCGCGCGAGCTGGCCCAGGCCCTGGTGGCCGCCCTGCCCGCCAGTCCGCAAGTGGAAAAAGTCGAAATCGCCGGCCCCGGCTTCATCAATTTTTACCTGACCAGCAACGCAGCCCAGGCAGTCATCGCCACGGTATTGGCTGCCGGCGAGAATTTTGGTCGCAGCCAGGTGGGCGCTGGCCAAAAAGTCATTTTGGAATTCGTGTCCGCCAATCCCACCGGCCCGCTGCACGTGGGCCATGGTCGTGGCGCCGCCTATGGCGCGGTGGTGGCCAATCTGCTGACTGCCGCAGGTTTTAACGTACACAAGGAATACTACGTCAACGACGCTGGCCGCCAAATGGACATTCTGGCCGCCTCGGTGTGGCTACGTTACCTGGAATTGTGCGGCGAAACCGTCAAATTCCCCAGCAACGGCTACAAGGGTGACTACATCGTCGATATTTCCCGCGAACTGCGTGAAACCCATGGCGACCAGTATCGCAAATCATTTGCCGAGGTGCTGCAAGGCGTACACCCCGACGAAGGCGTGGAAGGTGGCGACAAGGAAGAACACATCGACGGCATCATCGCCCGCTGCAAAGAACTGCTGGGCCATGCCGGTTATCGCGCTGTATTCGGCGTGGGCCTGAACAACATCCTCACCGACATTCGCGACGACCTAGCCGAATTCGGCGTGACGTTCGATGAGTGGTTTTCTGAGCGCAGCCTGATGGAAAACGGCGCAGTACCGCATGCGCTGGAAAAACTGCAAGCCAGTAAAACCGTTTACGAACAAGAGGGCGCATTGTGGTTCCGCTCCACCGACTACGGCGACGAAAAAGACCGGGTAGTACAGCGCGACAATGGTCTGACTACCTACTTTGCTTCTGACATTGCCTACCACCTCAACAAGTGCGAGCGCGGCTTCGACAAGCTGGTCGACATTTGGGGTGCCGACCATCACGGCTACGTGCCACGCGTGCGCGCCGGCATGACCGCGATGGGGCAGGAGCAGACCAAGCTGGATGTGTTGCTGGTGCAATTTGCGATTCTGTATCGCGGCGGCGAGCGTGTGCAAATGTCTACCCGCAGCGGTTCGTTTGTGACCCTGCGCGAACTGCGCGACGAAGTCGGCAACGACGCGGCGCGCTTTTTCTACGTCATGCGCAAGTCTGAACAGCATCTGGATTTTGATCTGGATCTGGCCAAATCCCAGTCCAACGACAATCCGGTGTACTACATCCAGTACGCTCATGCGCGTATCTGCAGCGTTCTGCGCGAACTCAATGAAAAGAATCTGAGCATTGATGCAGCCAAGGCCGATCTGGCCAAACTGGATAATGAACACGAAGCGGCGTTGCTGACGCTGATGGCCAAATTCCCGGAAGTGGTCGAAAACGCGGCAATCAATTACGAACCGCACCAACTGCCACACTATCTGCGCGAATTGGCCAATGCACTGCACAGTTACTACAACGCGCACAAGTTCATTGTCGACGATGAAGGACTACGTAATGCACGTCTGCAATTAGTAGTGGCAGTACGGCAGATTTTGCAAAACGGTCTGCGCTTGATTGGTGTTTCTGCGCCGGAGGCGATGTAACTTTGGCCGCCAAATCTGCCGATAAAAAATCATCGGCCAGCAGTAAACCCAAAGGCGCAACCTCTCGCAAGTCCAAGGGCAAATCCACATCCGCCTGGATGTGGATGCTAACCGGATTGGCCACCGGCTTATTCGTTGCCTTTCTGGTTTTTCTCGACAATCGCTCGCCCTCACCTGAGGAGACAGTTGCAGCAGACGCTTCCGTCGAAAAACCCGCCAGCACTGCGAACAACACATCTGCCAACAAAAAACCTGATGCCGCCGCCAGCGACAGCACCGATCTGCAATTTTATAAAATCCTGCCAGAGCTACAGGTAAAAGTACCCCAAAACAGTACAACCCAGGCTCCAGGCCAAGCTGACATTCCGCCGCAAACAACCAAATCACCCGGTGCAGCCACCAGCAAAGGGGTGTACTTTCTCCAGGCAGGCTCGTTTCGCAATTACGCCGACGCCGATGGCCGCAAAGCCAGCCTGGCCCTGTTAGGTGTGGAATCACAGATTCAAAAATCCATCGGCAGCAAAGGCGATACCTGGTACCGCGTGCGCATTGGTCCAGACAAAGATCCGGAACGATTACAGGACCTGCGCAGTCTATTGCACAAGAACATGATTGAAACCCTGTTAGTCAAACTAGAGGAATAGCCTCATGAAACGCTCACTACTACACATCGCATTGACCGCATTTTTTATTCTGCTCCTCACTGGCTGCGCCTTTAGCGATGCTCGCGACGATGAAGCCACCAAGCTGGTTGAAAGCTACATGCAGGCCATACAAGACCAGGACTACGATAAAGCGCTAAGCATGGTTTCCGACGATTTCCTGCAGGAACGCGGTCGTGATGGCTGGATTAGTTATTACACTCATGTCCACAACACCCTGGGCAACATTTCCAACCTCAAACTCAAACAAAAAATCAGTGACGCACGCTACAGCGCCCGTTTTTACATGTACCAATACGCCAATGCCTATGAAAACGGCCTGGCCAAAGAACTGATCACCATCATTCAGAAAATCAACACCAATGAACCACTGAAGATTGGCGGCCATAAAATCGAATCCAGCAAACTGCCTGAGATGCCGCGATGAACAAGCACAGACTCAATACCTTCGTTTTTTTTGCGGTCGTATTACTGGCCGGTACCGGTGTTTTTTTTAGTCTGTATGAACCAGAGCCTGCGCCGCTGACCTTCCCCAATCTGGAAGGCGTTATCGTCGAGTCGCCACCCACACCGCTGCCTGAATTTGCGATGCTGGATCAAAATAGCCAGCCATTCTCAAAAGCCAATTACGAAGGAAAGTGGTCACTGGTATTTTTTGGCTACACCCATTGCCCAGAGTTTTGCCCCACCTCCATGGCATCGCTCAAACGACTCAGCCAGCAGCCGGGCTTTCCGCCAACCCAATTTGTGTTCCACACCGTCGATCCCAAACGCGATACGGTTGAAACGCTCAAGGACTACATCAGCTATTTCGGCAATGAATTTACTGCAGTGACAGGTGACAAGGCAGAGATCGACAAATTTGCCGAACCGCTGGGCGTCATTTACGATTTTGATGAAGAAACCAATCCTGGCGAATACATCGTCAACCACTTTGGTGCGCTCTACATTATCGATCCTAAAGCGCGTTTACGTGCCTACATGCTACCACCGCATGACGTTGCACGCGTCAGCGAAGTTTACCTAAAAGTGAGGGAATATTATGGCAATTAAATTTGTCGCAACAGCCATCGCTCTGCTGGCTTCCACCGCAAGTTTTACTGTTTCTGCTGAACTTCAAATCAGCAATACTTGGATTCGTGAAGCTCCACCTTCGGCCAAGGTACTCGCCGGCTACATGGAACTTAAAAACACGGGCAACAAAACTGTAACTGTGACTGCCGATGTCAGCAGCGATTTTCAACGACTGGAAATTCATGACATGTCCATGGACAAAGGCATGATGACCATGAAAAAAATCGACAAGCTGGAAATAGCGCCCGGTCAAACCGTGCAACTGGCTCCTGGCAGCAAACACCTGATGTTGATCAATCCGGTGAAAAAACTGCGTGATGGTGATGAGGCAATAATTGCCATCAAACTTGACAGTGGTGAACGCAAGGAATTATCGGCAAAAGTTAAAAAAGTGGATGGCGAAGGAGCAGCGCCTGCTGCACACCAATCGCACCAACACCACTCACATTAAAAACCAAAAGCGCCTTCAGGCGCTTTTTTTATGACTTGAACTGCCCCAGCATTCCCTGCAGTCCGCTGACTGACTCGCCGATTTCAGCACTGATGGTCGCAACCTTCTTCGATTCCAGCACCGCCTCTTCGGCAGCACTCCGAATATTTAATACATTACGGTTAATTTCTTCCGCTACCGCACCTTGCTGTTCTGACGCGCTGGCAATTTGAGTATTCATGTCGTTAATCACCGATACAGCATCGGCAATCTCCTGCAAGGCCTGTTGCGTTTTTTGCGCATCTTCAACGCAGTCAGTCGCATGCAACTGACTTTGCTCCATCACCGATACTGCGTTGTGAGCGGCTTGTTGCAATGCATCAATCGTTTGGCGAATTTCAACTATCGATTCTTGAGTTCGTTTCGCCAACGCCCGAACTTCATCCGCCACCACCGCAAAACCTCGACCTTGCTCACCAGCTCGCGCAGCTTCAATGGCGGCGTTAAGTGCCAACAAATTCGTTTGTTCGGCAATCGCGCTAATCACTTGTGACACATTATTAATGTTGGCACTGGACGCATCTACCTGTTTGATCACCTCTGCCGCACGCATAATCGAGTCTGCCAGCGTTTTTATCGCGGTCACCGTCTGCACCATCACCTGCGTACCACGCTTACCAGCCTCGTCCGCGCCGTGTGCAGCATTTGCCGCTGACAATGCATGATTCGCCACTTCCTGAACGGTTGCTGCCATTTCGTTCATGGCGGTGGATACCATGTCAGTTTCACGTTGCTGCACTTCCACTACCCGATGGGTTGCATCGGTCGCGTGACGCAAATCCTCTGCGCTTGAAGTCAGCTTGGCCGAGATAACGGAAATATTGTTGATATGAGCTGAGGTATTGCTAATAAACTGATTAACATTTCGACAAATTTCACCAACTTCGCCGCAGGCTTGTTCATTCAACCGCTTGTTCAAGTCGGTTTCACCATGCGCCATTTCCGCGGTCATCTGCATAACCTGCCGCAGTGAACCCACAATCTGCACCTGCATCACCCAAATCATAAACGCAAGCACGGCAAACAAAATCATCGCGGTCATTACGCCGATGTTATGCAGAGTATCAATATCTTGCTTGATGTTGGTTGCGGAATCGACGAATTTAGCTTCCAGGCGCACCAACAGCGGATCCATTCGCTCCCCCAATGCAGCGGCAGCCTGATCAAAATCACCCATCAGTGCATTTCCAGCCACCGTACCATACTCCACATAGGCCTGGGCCATGGCTTTTCCTGTCGCATAATAGGGTTCAAAGGCGGCCAGAAACTGCTCATATTGCTCCCGATGTTCGCCATCCATTGCCATCGCGGCGGCAATGTTCTCACGAAGCATTTGGGCATGTTTTTCTGCTTCGTTAAAACCATCGTCCAGACCATCCTGGCCTCGGGTGGCGCTGATATCGGTTAACCATTGTTGTACTTGGACTACGTGCAAATGAACACTGTGTGCATACTGGCTCAAGCGATAATCGACGCTGACCATGTTATCCGCTTCCGCTGCTATCGTCCGACTCTGGATATAATCCGTCGCCGACCGGCCAGCAATGGCTATTCCCATAAGAAACGCCAACACTATGGCAATGGTTTTAATCTTGAATCGGTGCATAAGACTCTCCCTAGCCAAACTAGCACGCCATCCAAAAAAGACGGTGTCGCCTGTCAATATCGGCCGAGAGAAAAAACACTAAAGCTTTGTTGAAATCGCGGCAAACATCGAGTTGCGATGCAGCAATTGGGGAATGAGATGAAAAAGCAACGACGAGGTAAACAACAAGAAAAATTGGCGGAGCGGACGGGGCTCGAACCCGCGACCCCCGGCGTGACAGGCCGGTATTCTAACCATCTGAACTACCGCTCCGCGGAAGAGCGCGCATCATGCCCCAGCCACTTTTTCAATTCAAGAAAAATTTGGCTTTATTCAACCAGATGGTTATAAAATACTCTTCACGTTGGCTATTAGCCCTCTCACACTGAAAAGGAACGTGGTCATGATTGAAGGAACCCATCTGAATGTTGCGGTTGTTGATGTCGTCGACGGCGATACACTGAAAGTCAAATTGCCCGATGGCGAAATTGCCTCCTTACGCCTGCTGTGTTTGGACACCGAAGAATCCTTCTCATTAAGCAGCAAGCCCGTCACCCCCTGGGGCGTTGCTGCCAAAAAGTTCGCCGAAAGCTACTTCGCAGCAGCGCCACAAATCACCATTGAATTTCCCGGTCATGAAGATGTAGCCACCTGCCTGAGCAAATACCGCGACAATTTCAGCCGCCTGCTGGTCTTCGCCCACGCCAATGGCGAAGATTTCCAGCAGCGGATGATAGCCGAGGGCTATAGCCCGTATTTCTGCAAATACGGTTTCGCTGAATTTGCCGACAAACATCTCAACTACAGTCGCGCAGAAGTGATTGCCCAACAAAATGATCGCGGCGTCTGGAACCAAATGGAAGTCAACGGCAGTGTTGCCCGCGACTATCCCAAACTGTGCATGTGGTGGAATACGCGCGCAACGAGGATTGACGAGTTTCGCCGCCTGCGTCAGTCCCATTCCTATTTGCTCAACACCCGCTGGGATTATCAAACACTGTACAACCGCGCCAAGCTGGGCCAGCAAGCCTGTATTTTCACCGAACTGGGATACATCAAGCGTGCGGGCGGCGTCCATGGCCTGATCGATTTTGCCAGTGAAGCTCAACCATTCAACATTTTCGTACCAAGGCTGTTCAGCGACGAGATGAAACCGTTGCTGAACCTGCTCAACCATCGCTACCTGGGCAGCGATGAATCTCCCGCATTCAGCTACGCGTATTTGCAGGGCGAACTCAGCCTCTATCAAGGCAAGCCACAGCTTTGGCTGCGCCAGATTTCACAAATCAGCGATCTGCCGCCGCCAGCACCAAAATATTCGGTCTACATCAGCGCGCTGCTGCCCGATCCATTAAACGCTGACGCCGGTGCAGAAACACTGACACTGCACAACGCGGGTAGCAACAAAATCAGCCTTCAGGGCTGGTTTGTTGAAGATAAGATGAAGGGCCGCTTTAATTTCGAAGGCGAGTTATCCGCCGGTGAGATAAAACAATTCACCCTGCCAGCCTATGGCCTGCAACTGAACAATACTGGGGATGAATTGTATTTGTATGATGATCAACAGCAACTACAGCAACGCTTGAGCTACGAAAAGCAGCAGGTTCGCCCCGGCGAAACACTGCACTTTACTGCACCGGCATGAACTACCAGCGTAGCTGGTATTTCATGTCCAGGCGGCGAACAAATTCACGCATGACTTCCATGTAAAGCTCGCCTTTGAGAATGGTATCCTCAACACCGAAATCGATGTTGGGGTTATCATTGATCTCGATCACATACACGTCATTGCCGCGCTGTTTCAGGTCGACTCCGTATAGACCATCACCGATCAAATTGGCTGCGCGCATCGCTGCTTTCAACACTGCTGGCGGAACTTCATGCAAGGCCACCGTTTGGAATTTGCCTTCGTCCACCACTTTGCCGTCTTCATACGAGACAATCTGCCAGTGTTTTTTGGTCATGAAGTATTTCACCGCGTACAACGGCTTTTTGTTCAGGATACCAATGCGCCAGTCAAACTCGGTGTATAGATATTCCTGCGCCAAAATCAGTTCTGAACTGGAAAACAGTTTTTCCGTTACCTCGCTCAGTTCCTGCTGGTTTTCCACTTTGAACACACCCTTGGAAAACGAACCATCAGGCAACTTCAACACCATCGGGAATCCCAACTGATCGCGAGCCGCATCCACATCACCGCGACCGACAATCACTGTATTGGGTGCGCTGATTTTGTTACCACGCAGCAATTCCGCCAAATACACCTTGTTGGTACAACGCAATATTGATTGCGGATCATCAATCACCACCATGCCTTCGCTTTCCGCCTTTTTGGCGAATCGATAGGTGAAATGGTTGATGTTGGTAGTAGCGCGAATAAACAACGCGTCATATTCAGCAAGACGCACGTAGTCCTTGGCTTCAATCAGATCCACCGCCACAGATAATTCCTTGGCGGCCTTGATAAATGCCTGCAAAGATTTTTGATTGGAGGGCGGCTGTGGATCTTTGGGGTCAACCAGGATTGCCATGTCATAGCGGGTTTTGGTTGGGCTCTTGGGTTCCCGCCAACGTCGCTTCAAGTATTGATTCAGCGACTGCACAAACTGGTCGCGGTCATCACCTTTCAATTGTCCAAGCGACATACTGCGAATAGTCATGATGCGCCAGGCACCATCCATTTTCTTCAGGCTGACACGCAACAATGGGGCGGAAAACGCTTCAAAAATTTTCCGGCCCAACACATTCATCACTTCCAGTGCGCACTGGCCAAGAAAAATCTTCAGATCGTAGGTGTCACCTTCGATATTTTTAAGCGCTTTATTGGCCGCTTCGTGCAAATGCCCCACGTCCAAACCGTACATCGCTTTACTGCTCAAATCGAGCATGCTGCGCACAGAAGGAATAACGCGGTGCTTGCGAGCTTCTGCCAGCAGGGAGCAATAATAGCCGACGCTCAAATACGTGTAATCTGCGCACAAATTGATCACTTGCGCATTTTTGGTGGCCACATACGTATCCGAGGTCAGATAGTCATCAATATCCACCAGCGGTGTTTCCACCACTTTTTTCAGCCAACTTGCAGCTGATTCAACAACAATAATCTGCGTTGTCATGAAACGTCTTTATCGCTCCTGCGCTTGTACAGCAATAACATGGCGCGTTGGGCACTTTTGCCATAGCGGGCCATACCTTCAAAATCTTTTCGTAGTATCGGCATATTGACGCAGTCTGTAATGCTCTTGCCGTTTTCCACATCCACGTACGAATCATGAACATAAATAAACTTGTCATCGTAACCAGTCAGCACCACCCAATGCGGAAACTTTTCCTTATAGATTCGGTACGAACTGATCAAAATCACCGGAACCGCGCCTTGTTCCATCTTCTTGACAATCTGTTCGACACTTAGAGGGGAAAAATTCAGGGAAATTTCACTTTCCTGCAACTCTCTGTAGAAATCTTGCTCAACCAGACGCATGACTTCCTTTTTTTCCTCACTGCGAACCGAGTCAATAAACAGCGTCCCGGTGTCGTTCAAATAAATTTCCACATCAAAACCACGATGGTAGGCAGACAACGCCATCCCGTATGGCCCACAGCCACCATGACCTGCGGTCATGAAAATAGTGGTCGCCTCACGCCACAGGCGCAATTCCAGACTTCGGTCCAACGCCAGATTTTCATCCAGCGTCTTCATCGCCATCATCAGCGTCGCCGGCCCGCAGGTAAATTCCAGCGTTTGCTGGTAGTAGGGCACACCCACCATGTTGCGTGGCAAATGCTGCACCATGCGTTTTTCCAGACGCACCGCGTCGGTATGATCCTCGTAGTAATCGTGGAATACACCGAATTTCTTATACCCCATCTTGGTAAACAAACCGATGGAGGCGGTATTGTCCGTGCGGATTTCCAAACGCATTAATACGCAATCATGTTCTATAGCTACTTTTTCAGCCGTTTGCGCCAGCGCCAGCGCCAGTCCCTTGCCTTGGTATTCGGGCAGCATGGCAATGGAATAAATCCGCGCCATGGAGGTTCCCCGGTTAAACAACACCATCACATAACCAATGATGTCACCTGCCTCTTCCAGCGCCAGCGTAATGGCGTTGGCTTTGGTCAACAGATAGCGAAAACTACGACGAGAAATACGGTCGGTATCAAAGCAGCGCTGCTCAATCAAAAGCAAGGCCTCAATATCCCCAAGCGTTGCGGGACGGATCATCAGTGTTGGCCCTGTGTATGGTTATCGATAGCGCGAAAACTACCACGACTCCGCATCAGCGACGACGATTTTTTCATGTCCCGCGCAATAATTTTTTTTATGACCAAACAGAGACTCCTATTCTTTTTTGACAAGTCCGGTCAAACCGACCGCAAATAAGGTTGCCAAT